>JAFSZW010000081.1 GCA_017458865.1 Clostridia bacterium | reverse complement strand
ATCCCTTCTCAACACTGGTCATCAACAGTTTCCGTTCCACAAAGGTGGAAGGGCTCACGATGTACAACTTCGGCCGGTTCTTCCAGAAGAAGTACTACTACTCCGCGCTCTCGAACAGCCTTCAGATGAGTCTCATTCCGACCATCCTGTCGGTGCTGATCGGCGTCCCCATGGCCTATCTCATGACGCGTTTCAACATCGCCGGCAAGACCATCTGGCATGTGCTCATCATCCTTTCCCTGATGTGCCCGCCGTTCCTCGGCGCTTACTCCTGGATTATCCTGTTCGGCAACGCCGGCATCATCACGCAGTGGGTGAGCACCACCTTCGGCATAACGATGCCGTCCATCTACGGACTGGGCGGCTGCTGCGCGGTATTCACACTCAAGCTCTTCCCCTATGTCTATCTCTATGTTTCCGGCGCCATGGGCTCCATCGACCGCTCCGTTGAGGAGTGCGCTGAGAACCTCGGCTCCGGCAAGCTGCGCCGCATGCTGACGGTTACGGTACCGGTCGTCATGCCGTCCATCGCCGCAGGCGCGCTCATGGTATTCATGACCGCCCTCGCCGATTTCGGCACCCCTGGCATCCTGGCCGGCGGCAATTTCCGCACGCTGCCCGTGCTCATCTACAATGAGTACCTGAGCGAGACCGGCGGCAACGCCAATCTGGCCAGCGCCATCTCCATGATCATCGTCATCATCTCGCTGCTCATTCTGTTCCTGCAGAAATGGTGGGTGGCGCGCAAGAACTACCAGATGAGCGCTTTGCGTCCGCCCGCAATTGCGGAATATCATGGCGTCAAGCGCTTCCTGATCACCCTTCCTGTGGCTATCGTCACCCTGATCGCATTCCTGCCGCAGGCAGTCGTCGTGTTCTGCTCATTTGTAAAGACCAACTACTCGAACTTCGTATTCTCCGAGGGCTTCACCTTTGAGCATTACGCCGAGCTTGGCCGCAATCTGACGACGAATATCCGCAACTCCTTCGTCTTCTCCACTGTGGCCATCATCTTCATCCTGGTGCTCGGCATCCTGATGAGCTACGTCATTGTCCGCCGCCGCGGCAAAACCGGCGGTGCGCTGGATATGCTCATGATGGCCCCCTACGTCATCCCCGGTTCCGTTCTGGGCCTTTGCTACATCGTGGCCTTCAACAACCTGGGACGCACAGCGGACGGCACTGTCATCCGCCTGACCGGCACGGCAAGCATCATCATTATCTCCATGATCATTCGCAAGATGCCCTATACCGTCCGTTCCGGCAGCGCATTCCTCATGCAGATGGATCCATCCATTGAGGAGGCCTCGATTAACCTCGGTGTTTCCCCGATGAAGACCTTCGCCATGGTCACGGTCCGCATGATGCTGCCCGGCGTCCTGAGCGGCGCCATCATCTCCTGGGTTACCTGTATCAACGAGCTCTCTACATCCATCATGCTCTATACCGGTAAAACAGCAACGATCACGGTTGCCAGCTACACAGCCATTGTCCGAAATTCTGTCGGAACAGGTGCTGCTCTGGCCTCCATCCTGACACTGACAAGCGGTGCCCTCCTGCTCATCTTCTTTAAGGTCAGCAAGGGCAAGGTGTCTATTGTCTGATCTATTAAAAATGCGGTGCCTTTGGCACCGCATTTTCTCTATATTGCTCGCAGTCCCTGAGACAGGAGATACTGCAGATTTCAGACTTCCTCTTCTACTTTCGCAATGATAACCCGTTTTGAACTGAACGACATAACGTATTGAAGCCGTGTCGTATATCCCTCATACCGCATTGCACTTCCGTATTTTTGCCGGATGATCTGACTGGATCCCTCCTTGAGTGCATCAGCCATATCTTCTTCCTTTTTCACATGCTTGAGTTCCAGAATCATACAGCTGTTCTCAGACGGCTGCAGGATAATCAGGTCACTGCGACCATATCCGGTCTCTCGCTCGGACTGTATCCGATATCCAATCCCAGTAAACAGACCTGCCAAAATCAGATGATAGCTGTATTCATGATACACATGATAAAATGAAAGCGTCGCTTCCAGAATCTGATTCAGGACTTTCTCGGCCCTTTCCACTTCACCAGCCCACAGAGCATTAACCAGATCCTCGACAAATACATTATCCACCTTATCCCTAAAAAAATTCCAACCTTCCTGTTGGAATGCGACTTGAATGGACCTGTTCGGAATTCGTAATCTCATCGGTTGCGTATCTTTCAAATTAGTCTTTGTCAGGTATCCGGTCTCCAACAATGCAGACAAGAGATTATCTCCGTTAGCATGAATCAGGTGGTAAGGAAGATTCTCATTTACCGAGCACTTGACAGACTCTCCTGCAAGTAACTGTTCAAAACATTCATTCACCCCTGGAGTCTTGCCAAAAAAACCGTGGATCAAGTTAACAGAGGTTTCGGATGTGTTCACCCAATAGTTTTTTAGCCCTATAGCCCGGCTATAGGTTCCATCCAAACAACTATTCACATAACTCAGCACATCCCACGGGCAGAACATTTT
>JAFSZW010000080.1 GCA_017458865.1 Clostridia bacterium | reverse complement strand
TCCATGATAAAGCGAACCGCCATCCGGGTGTCCTTGTTGGCACCGCAATAGGCGTCCACGACGAAGAGGCGCTTGTTGGAGAGTTCATCAACAGCCATCTTCTTAACCGCATCCCAGGTCTCCTGGCTTGCCGGATGGTTGTCGTTCTTGTACTCATCGCTGGTCCACCAGACAGTATCCTTGGAATTCTCATCCATGACGATGAATTTGTCTTTGGGAGAACGGCCGGTGTAAATACCAGTCATAACATTCACAGCGCCAAGCTCGCTGACCTGGCCCTTGTCAAAGCCTTCCAGCTCCGGCTTGGTTTCCTCTTCAAAGAGGAACTCATAGGATGGGTTGTAAACAATCTCAGTTGTACCGGTAATGCCGTACTTAGTAAGATCAATGTTCGCCATATGTATATACCCTTTCTTATAGCAGTAATTGATGCCGGACCTGCTTATTCTCATAAAGCCCCTAGTTCGACATTGTTACTTTACCACAAGCAAAAATAGAAATCAACTCTCTTTTCCAAAAAACAGTGCACTTTCAGTATTAGTCAGCATTTTTATCCTTGCAGGTATGTCCCCTGTAACAAAACCAGAAATGTATATATCAGCAACCTGCAAAAAAAGTGCAGCCGCTTTAGCTGCACATTATACAATTCAGATCACATACAGGCAACAAAGTAGTTCTGAAGGGCTGCGACCGCCGCCTCCTCATCCCGTCCCTCTACGGTGACCATTACTTTCTTGCCGCACGAGAGATCCAGTGCACGTTTTTTGAGAATATCCGCAAGCGGAACCGTTTTGTCCTCACTGCGCACGCTCACCTTGCTGCTGTATCTCGCAGCAATACCGAGCAGATTTCCAATAATACGGGATGCAGCAAGATCCGGGGCGGTCAGTACATAACCAAATTTCTTCATATAATCCCTCCCTTACGTTTGGGGTGGTCCCCCCAACCACCGAGCGCGTATTATAAGCATTTTGCCAAACGGATGCAACTGCCGGAAAATCCCCGTTTCAGCAGTATGTCTCTATTTTGGTTCCGTTTTTATGCAATCCGCATATAAAAATGATGGCGGGAAATATCCATTTCCCGCCATCTCGTCAAGTTCAATCGTAAAACCTCATCCTGATTTTCGTCAAATTACCAAAACCGGATCCCACAGCTCAGCTGCAGTCATCAGGGAAACCGGTTAAAGCCTGAGCGCATCAGTCAAAATCGAGGTATTCCGTCATGATATAGCCGCGCTTTCCTTCCCCTGTTACAACGCAGGTCCACTGATTGCCATAATCCGTAACGCGGAGAAGCTCACCCAGACGTACCCGCCCGATGATGTCACCGGTCTTATCAGGATCGCTCCTCAGGTTCACCTTATCCGTCCGGACCGTCGCCGTCAGGTGCGTCGTGCTTGCCGGTGCACTCAGATCGGTAATATGCACAAATCCGGTCTGCTCGTTTTGAACCGTCACATTCAGGTTCGGTGTAGTATCCGCGTTGACAAACATCCAGTCGCCGAACTTACCAAGCATGTACATGCGTGTACCAGCCTCAACAGCAGCGCCCTCGCCGCTGTCCCTGCTCGGCTCATCTGAGAGCTTTATGTTCTGCTTGGCCGTTCCGCGCTGGGCAATCCTGTCTGAAAGCGCATCTGTCTCCTGGGTCAGGATGCGGACCGAATCCTTCCTCACATATCCGGTAAGATCATTGAGACCGATACGCACAAAATCTGTCTGTGTATAGTCCATGAGGCGAACCTGCGAACCGCCGCAAAGTGCCCCCAGGATCCGTGAGCCGGTATCCGGCTCATGATAGACCACGACAGGCATATCCTGGTCATCCACCTGTACGACACCCATACTGGAATTGGAAATGGACAGTGTCAGGTCTGAGAGGGCAATATAGCCGTAGTCGCCCTTGTTATAGGCACCGGCGCCGCCAATCAGGGTCCTGACATACAGGAAATCCGAGCTCTCGCCCAGTACCTCAACGCGCATCTGGCTGCCCAGCGTCATGTACGCCTCATTCTTATTCCCCTTCGCGCTGTACAGAAGCGCATCTGACTTTGTCTCCATGACCAGGGGATAATACGGAATGCTGCTCCTTGGAGATGCGCCCAGGGCAACAATCGTGCTTTTCTTGGACGGCAGCACCCAACCGGAGACACTGCCGACACGGATACGGCGCCACTCGCCCTCGCCGCGACCGAAGAGCATAAAGCATGTGGTGCCATTGCTGAGAGACATGCTGGACTTGCTCTTTACGCTCGGTGATTCATACAGCGCCATCCGCTGCTCCGGAGAGTTTGTTGAGATGATATACACCTTCTGGTTGCCGGTTTCCGTGACCACATCCAGCGGTACATACCCAAAGACATTGCCTTCCTTGGCATCCTTGCGGACATATGCCCAGTTGCCGACAATGCCCACCATGTGGACCGCCTCACCTGTCGCGATGGTGCCGACTGCAACTGCATTCTTACCCGTGCTCGACACCATTGTCACATTGTCCTTCCACATACCGGTCAGGTCCACCTCAGCATCCCTGCAGTTGCCAAACCAGCTGTTTTCGCCATATCTGGCCCTGGCCTCATCCGCCGTGATCAGGTACTTTTCGGACATATATCCCTGGACCCCGCCAATCTCTACATGGACATAGGCAACATCTGCCTTCTTTCCATTTTCTGCAGGCGTTTCGGGATTCTCTTCCGTCGTTCCCTCAACATCGCTCCCGGCAGCCTCCTCCGTCACCTCAGGAGCAGTTTCCGGCTCACTCGTCGCTGCAGCCGCAGGCGTGCTTTCAAGCACAGTAACCTCGGCACCCGTATAATACGAGGCGATAACCGAACTGCCGCTGCTCGGCTGCGTACGCATATTGAGGCGCATCAGATCGGTCTTATCCTTCTCCTGATTGTCAATAAACAACGTATCTGCATACGCACTGACCGTCAGCAGGGCCAGGAACAGCAGTATCAGGCAAATCGCAACTTTCCGCATCTTCCAAATCCTCCCTTTTCCATCTATCTGTAAGCGCAGTATCCCATAGCCGGTTCAGCCTCACAGCCCGTCTCCGGCTCTTCCTTCTTTATCTCCTGGCTGCCCATCTCTGCAGGCGCTTCCCGCCTGGCAGCTCGGTCATCCGTGCTCTGTGTTTAACCAGATCATCCAGCAAAACAGTTGTCTCTACGACTGCCGTGAGTCCATACGGCAGTGCTCATTTTCGGATAATGGCCGTTGGACCGTCCGGCAGCATCAGCTGCAGCGCCCCCGGCTGAATCTCAAAGGCCGCCTCATTCATCTTCTCCAGCCGCCCGTCTATGTTGACGGTCATATTCTCCGATCGGATAACCACCTTCCTGACCAGCATCCGCTTCGCCAGTCCGGTTCTTACATGCTGCCCCAAAAGGAACAGCGGCAGCAGATAAATCAGCAGCGCTTTGGGAATGTCCCGGATGACGATAAGGTCAAACAGGCCGTCCCTGATCTGCGCCTGTGGGGCTACATGCATTCCGCCGCCAAAATACTGGCCATTGGCTACCTCAATAATAGAGATCCGGCGCTTTTCAAACGGGCCATCATCAATGGAGACCATTGCCTCGAGCGGCTTGTAAGCCTTAAGAACTGCCTTAAGCGCCTTGCGGTATGCCTTCTCACCG
>JAFSZW010000079.1 GCA_017458865.1 Clostridia bacterium | reverse complement strand
GCGGCTCAAAGTGCCTGAAGGTACGGATGTTGTCCTGCATCTGTTCCTCGGCACTCATGCCGGAAAGGATGGTCATGACGCCGGGCAGAGAGCCGACAAAGCGGAGTGCCCATGAGGCAATGGAACTGTCCGGACGTGAGGCTTGCAGCATATCCTCAAGATCAGGACGCAGCTTCGCAAGGGTTCCGCCCTTGATGGGTTCCATAATGATCATGGGAATATTGCGCTCGCGGAGGATCTCATACAGCCTTCCGGAACGAACCACGGGGTTCTCCCAGTCTGCGTAGTTCAGCTGAATATGGACAAACTCCACTTCAGGATGTGCATCAAGTGTCCGTTCCAGATATTCGGGACTGCCGTGGAAGGAAAAGCCGAAATGGCGGATCTTGCCCGCTGCCTTCTTTTCCATAGCCCAGGACCAGCAGTTCAGACGGTCATAGGTGTCACCATTGCCGCCATCCTCTACGGAGTGCAGCAGATAGAAGTCAAAATGATCAAGGCCGCAGCGCGCCAGCTGTTCATCCAGGATCCGGTCTCTGTCCGCTTCGGTGTTCATGCACCAGGCGGGCAGCTTGGTGGCGACCATAAAGCTGTCGCGGGGATAACGTTTCGTCAGTGCTTCCCTGACCACTTCCTCGGAATGGCCGCCATGATAGACATAGGCGGTATCGAAGTAGTTAAAGCCTGCCTGCATATACGCATCCACCATCCGGCAGACCTGTTCAAGGTCGATTTTCCCATCTGCCTCTGGCAGACGCATCAGGCCAAAGCCCATCTTTGGCATCGTGTTCAGATCAATCATTTGCTTTCCTCCCTCGTCTTATGGCCCCCTGTGGTCAGGTACCTGTCAGGCTGTCGCAGCATGCGGAAAAGGTCTTTATTTGCGGCGGGGATAACTTGGATATCCTTCCATAAGTTTAATGCTTTTGCCACTCAAAAACACTGTCTTATGTTAACATATTCAGTGGCGATTTCTCACGTTTTGTGTTATGATCACATAAACTATCCTGACAGGAGGGACAGCGATGCGCCGCGATATGCGTCTCAGCAAAGCGATTGAAAAGCTCGGTATGGAATTCGGAGAACTGGACCTGACATTTCACGAAATGAAAGACGGGAAATCCGGGGATGTGACCTCCTACTGGCCTGGCGGAGCGGATGAGGATATCATCATGTGCGTGTTCAAGGGAACAGAGATTGAGGAACCGTTTCACCGGCAGGATTTCTTCTTTATCAATTATGCTTACCAGGGCAGCTATCAGGCGCTGTCAGCCAAGTACAACAACCTCATGGTCATCCATGAGGATGAGTGCTATGTCGGTCAGCCTTACAGTGGTTACGCGCTGCGGGGGAAAAGCGAGGAAGAGATTGTCATTATCGGCGTACTGATTCGAAAGAATGCCTTTTTCCGCGACTACCTGTCTGCTGTCTATACAGATACGCATCTGTTCCGTTTCTTCCTGGAACCACACAAGAACAGATTTTCCGAGGAGTATATCCATTTTTCCCTTACCAGGGAGCATCCGATTCGAACGATCCTTGAGCTTATGGTGGTGGAATATGCGGACAGGCGGGAGGACACACAGAGGATACTGAAATCTATGCTCTCTACGCTGCTTCTGGAGATTGCAAGAGAATACAGCATGGATGAGACGGATAAGAGTCAGCAGTCATTGTCTGAGCGGATACTGGGTTACATGGCCAGTCATTCGGACGTTGTGACGCTCAGGGATATCGCTGCGCATTTCAGCTATCATCCCAATTACATTTCAGGAATGCTTCACCGGGAGACGGGCAGGAAGTTTACGGAAATCCTGCTTGAGATGCGGATGGAAAGAGCAGTGCTGCTCATGAAAAACACGGCGCTCTCCATTGAGGAAATCTCTGCCATGCTGGGTTACAGCAATCACAGCAACTTCTACAAGGCATTCAGGGAATACTACCATATGACACCGAGAGAGTATATGGATAAAGAGCCGACGCCGGGGGAAGATGGATGATGCCGGGTTCCTGTCTGTGAGAAGCTGATGAAAAAACATTGAGGGACGAAATTTACCCCTTGACAGGGTCAGTGGGCAGGCATATAATGATTGCGCACAATTAAATGGCGCAAAAGTAATATGGGAGGTGAACAGGAATGCCGAATGAAGCGGACAGATACGCCGCACTGAAACTCGAGAATCAGGTATGCTTTCCCCTGTATGCCTGCACGAAAGAGATGGTTCGTCAGTATGGGCCGCATTTGAAGGAACTCAATCTCACCTATACCCAGTATATCGTCATGATGGTTCTGTGGGAACGGGAGCAGGTCTCATCCAGAGATCTTGCTGCATGCCTCCATCTGGACTACGGCACGCTGACACCTGTGCTGAAACGGCTGGATCAGGCGGGATACCTGGTCAGAGAACGGGCAGCGGAGGATGAGCGGCTGTTGACACTGACGCTGACGGAGAAGGGACGGGCGCTTAAAGAGAGTGCTGTGAACATTCCGCCAACGATTGCAGAGTGCACGGGTCTCACGACGGAGGAGTTTGGTATGCTGTATGCGCTGACATATAAGGCGCTCAGACACATGGAAGAAAACCGCAACAAGGAGGAAAACAATTATGTCTGTTTATGATTTCACGGTGAAGGACAGGAAGGGAAACGAGGTCAGTCTGAATGAGTATGCCGGCAAGGTGCTGCTCATTGTCAACACGGCGACAGGATGCGGATTTACCCCGCACTACGAGCCGCTTGAGGCCATGTACAGGGAACTCAGGGACCAGGGCCTTGAGATTCTCGATTTTCCGTGCAACCAGTTTGCCAATCAGGCGCCGGGCTCTGAGGATGAGATCCATGAGTTCTGCACACTGAAGTTTGGCACGGAGTTCCCGCAGTTTGCAAAGATTGATGTGAACGGCGAAAGCGCCAGCCCTCTGTTTGCATATCTTGCCACGGAAAAGCCGTTTGCCGGATTTGGCAAGGGCATCAAGAGCGCTGCGCTCAACAAATTCGCGGACATGAACAACAAACAGTTCGGCGACAAGGCGTATATCAAGTGGAACTTTACCAAGTTCCTGGTTAACCGTCAGGGCGAGGTAATTGCCAGGTTTGAGCCTACGACGGACATGAAGGAAGTTCGGGCGGCAGTTGCTGCTGAGCTGGAAAGGTAAGGGATGAATACGCAGACAGAACGTGACAGAATAATTGTCCGGACAAGTATTATCGGCATCCTCGCCAATGTATTTCTGGCTGGGTTTAAAGCGTTTATCGGCCTCACTGCCAATTCCGTTGCTATCGTGATGGACGCGGTGAACAACCTCTCAGACGCGGCAAGCTCTGTCATCACCATTATCGGAACGAAACTGGCCGGGCGGGAGCCTGACAGAAAGCATCCGTTTGGATACGGCAGGATTGAGTATCTGACCTCCATGATCATCTCACTGCTGGTACTCTATGCCGGCATTACGGCTTTTGAGGAATCGGTCAAGAAGATCATCCATCCGGTTACACCGGATTACTCTCCGGCAGCACTGATCATCGTCGCGGTAGCGGTTGTGGTAAAGATTGCGCTGGGCAGATATGTGAAACATGTCGGCGAGAAAGTCAACTCCGATTCTCTGGTCAATTCCGGGGAGGATGCGACGCTTGACTCCGTCATTTCCGCCTCTACGCTGGCAGCGGCAGGCATCTATCTGCTGTCCGGTGTGTCTCTTGAGGCGTGGCTTGGTGCTGTGATCGGCGGCGTGATCATAAAATCCGGCATTGAGATGCTCGGCGAGTCGCTCTCAAAGATTCTCGGTGAACATGCTGATGCCCAGCTTGGGAGAGACATCAAGGCAACCATCTGCAGCTACCCGGAGGTAAGCGGTGCGTATGATCTGGTGCTGCACAACTATGGCCCGGATGCCTTTAATGGCTCTGTTCACATTGAGGTGTCGGATACACTGTCCGCGGATGATCTGGACAAGCTCATCCGAAAGATCACGATGGATGTGGCCGGCAAGCACAATGTGATTCTGACGGCGATTGGTGTGTATTCCTATAACACCAGAGATCCTGAGGCCAAAGCGGCACGAGAGAAAGTGGACGGAATTGTCACTCAGCATCCGGACGTGATCCAGATGCATGGATTCTATCTGGACAAAGTGGAAAAGACACTCCGGTTTGACTTTGTTGTGAGCTTTGATGCGAAGGACCGCAAAGAGGTCTACCGGCAGGTCTGCGAAAATGTGCAGAAAGCGTATCCAGAGTACACCCTGCAGGTTACAATGGATACGGATTTCAGTGAAGAAAGCTGATGACCTGATGATACCAAGCGATGAAAGAAAGGATGGGAAGAAACATGAAAATCGAAGCTGTGAAGCTCTATGAGAATGGGTTTATGACACAGGCGCTCGCCTTTGGCGGGGAAGGCATGGACGGGATAGATCCGGCAGTACGGTACCGCTCAAGCCTCCAGAACTAGCTGATTGACACCGGCGATGATGTGATCCTGGTGGATACGGGCCTGCCCGCTGAGGTGCCGGATGCCGTGCCGGACGAGAAGACGCTCATCTACATGGGCAGCCGGATTGCCACTTATGTGGATGCACTGGCGGCACTTGGCTATACGCCGGATCAGGTCACGAAGATTCTGATCACCCACAAGCATGCGGATCATACCGGTGAGCTGCGTAATTTCCCGAATGCGGTCATTTATGCATCCCGGGAAGAGTGCAAGGCACAGGAACTTCAGCCTTACGCGAATGTGGTGCCGGTTGACTTTACTGACGGTCCGTATGCCTGCTTTGAAAAGAGCCAGAAGATCGCGGAAGGCGTCTACTTCATCGAGGCAAAGGGACATACGACAGGCAACAGTATCGTGATCGTTGAGGACAGCGGCCTTTACTACATGATTCACGGCGATGTGACCTATACGGATGAAGCATTGTACGAGAACCGTCTTTCCATCGTCTTTGAGGACATCGCGGCTGCCAGGCAGACACTGGATGCTGTACGGGCATTTACCGGGAAATTTCCAACGGTATACCTGTCCACACATACGCCACTTGGCTATGAGAACCTTGAGGCCAGGCAGGTTGTGGACCTTGCCAATCCTCCGGAAAGCAAGCCGGTTGGTGAGATTGAGATCCGCAAGGCCAGCGGTCGGTATGTCTGCTCTGTTTGCGGCTATGTGTATGATCCTGCCGAACATGACGGCACTGCGTTTGAGGCACTGCCGGATGACTGGAAGTGCCCGCGCTGCAGGCAGGGGAAGGACAAATTCAATCAAGCATGATTTAAGGAAAGTGAGACAGTATGAAAGCTGCAGTTAGATACTACACGAAAACCGGGAACACAAAGCGTCTCGCGGAGGCGATTGCCAGGGCTATCGGCACTGAGGCGCTTCCGCTGGAATCACCGATTCAGGAACCTGTGGACGTTCTGTTCCTTGGCAATTCCTATTACGCGTTCAGCATTGATCCTGAGGTACGGACGTTTATCCAGTCACTCGACAATGCAAAGGTCGGACGCATTGTCAACTTTGGGTCGGCGGCCATGTTGAACTCCACATGGAAAAAGGTCAAGGTGGAGGCAGATAAGGTCCGCATTCACCTGGATGACCGGGAATTCCACTGCAAAGGCGAATTCAAGGGAATCCACAAGGGCAGGCCGAATGAGAAGGATCTGGCTGCAGCCGCTGCCTTTGCAAAAACCATTATGAGCGAAGGATCAGGAGGAAAGACAAAATGAAAGCACTCGTAGCATACTTTTCGGCCAGCGGCGTGACCGCAGGTCTTGCAGGGCGCCTGGCCAGTGCAATTGATGCACCGGTGTATGAGATCAGGCCTGCAGTGCCCTATACCCAGGCGGATCTTGACTGGACGAACAAACAGTCCCGCTCGACCATTGAGATGCAGGACAAGAGCTGCCGTCCTGCGCTTGCAGATACCAGTGCACCGGTAAAGGATGCGGACATCATCTTTGTCGGTTACCCTGTATGGTGGTACCGTGAGCCGTCCATCATCGACAGCTTTCTTGCAGCGTATGACTTTACTGGCAGGAAGATCGTCCTCTTTGCCACCTCTGGCGGCAGTGATATAGGCGCTGAGGCACCTGCCCGCGCAGCGGAGATCAGCAAGACGACGGTAGAACCAGGCAAACGGTTCCCGGCCAATGCGACCAAAGAGGAACTGAAAGCATGGGCTGAGGCGTTCTGATTTCGCTGATTACTGTGTATATGCACTGAATCATCCGGCGGATTTGTCTGCGATGTACGCGCTTTTCCATTTGGTTCATGGGAGGCCAGGCTGCCTGAGTGAGAACTTTGTATGGGGATAGCGAACATCCCAGCCAAACCATCTACCTATCCACGACAACAAAATCGCCTGTCTGGAACGCATCCAGGCAGGCGATTTTTGTATGGGAGGGAATCTCTGCATTGCTACTGCTCGCAGGGAAGAACGGTCTTTTCCTGATATTTGTAAAGGATGTGAAATTCTCTGTGCCCGAGTGCCTCGCTCTTGCTGGGGATGCCGGAGGCGATGTCAGTGACAAGAGAAATCAGCTGATCTGTGTTTTCTGAGGGCGTCTGGGTTCCGTCCAGCATGGGACCGGCATTGAAGTCCATGTCGCCATCCATGCGATTGTAGGTATCGGCGTTGCCGGTTATTTTGATGCATGGTGCAACGGCGTTGCCGACCACATTGCCGCGTCCGGTAACCAGGAACACAAGGTGCGCGCCGCAGCTGGTGAGGTCCATGAGGCCTTCGTTATCGCTTGGATTGGTTATGCCGAAATCCATGAAATACGGATCCGGGGTGGAATCGAGCAGCCAGAGTCCGGCGTGCGGCGGCTGCTGGGATACCTTGAGGACACCCTGAATGGGACGGGAACCGCTCTTGACGACGGCACCCATGCTCTTTTCTTCAATGGTTGAGAGGCCGCCGGCAAAATTGCCCGGTGAAATGGAATACTGCCTTGCGTGTCTGCAGTAGTCAAGCGCCTTGTCGTAGGTGTACTGGATCTCCCTGCGAGCCTCCGGTGTGGCGGCCCGGCCGGTGAGGTAGAAGTCAAGGCCGATTGCCTCCACAATTTCCTCGAATATGGCGGTACCGCCGGCGTCTACGAGGCGGTCAAAGAGATGCCCGACAACGACGTTGCCTGCAAGTCCGCTGGTGTAGTCGGAACCGCCGCATTCGGCGCCGATGATCAGATCGGAAAAGGTCATGGGGACACGGGGTGTGTCTTTGAGGATGCAAAGCGCCTTTTTGATCCATTCAAGGCCGTACTCGATGGAGGGGACAGTTCCGCCCTTCTGCTGGATAAAGAACCAGTCGGCAGGCTTTCCTTCCTCGACTGCAATTTTGGATAGCCATTCCGGCTGCATGTACTCGCAGCCGAGTCCGACAGCCAGCACGGCACCGATGTTTGGATGACGGATCAGAGAGATGATCTGGCGGACGGCATACTGGTTGTCCGTGCAGCCGTCAAAGCCGACAAGCTCGACATCGGGACTGCCGGAACGGGTGACCAGCTCCCTGGCGACAAATTCCTCGCATTTCACGGTATAGATGACCAGTACCCGGTTGCGAATGCCTTTTTTACCATTGGCCCTGGCAAAGCCGGACCAGACGGGATAATCTTGCTTACTCATACTTTGTATCCTTTGGAGCGCCGGTGTTCACATCGAGATGACTGCTGCGCTCGTCGTAATTGCTGCACATCCGGTGCAGATGCACCCACATGCCGGGCTCAATCTCCATTGTGGCGCGGCCAATCGGGACCCCATACTTGAGGATATTCTCCCCCTCCGCAATCCGGCGGAGGGCAATTTTATGCCCTTTTGGCACATCTTCGACGGCTGTGATTTCCGGCACTTCGGTTTCGCCAAAGAGCGTGACGGGGCCGGGGTTGAGCGGGGTAAGGGCTGTGGCGACGCTGTCTGTCGCGTGGATGATGAAAGCGGTCTGTCTGCTCATGGTTTATCCTCAGTAGCCAAAGGCCAGCGCGCCGCCGTCGACGGCGAAATCCTGGCCGGTGATGTAGGTGGCGTTTTCGCCGCAGAGGAAAGCGGTCAGGGCACCGAGATCACGGGTGTCGCCGTAGGCGTGAAGCGGCATCCGGCTGAGAATCTTTTTCTCGCGTTCCGGGTCCACGACCTGCTCAACCATCTTGCTCTGGAACCAGCCGGGTGCAATGCTGTTGACGCAGATGTTGTCACCGGCCCACTCGACGGCCAGTGCACGGGTCATGGCAAGAACGGCGCCTTTGCTCGTGCAGTAGGGAACCACCTCGGAAAAACCGATGTGCGCACTCATGCTGGTGATGTTGATGATCCGTCCCTTGCCGGGGGCAGCCTTGAGATAGGGATAGCAGAGGGTGCTTGTTTTGAATACATACTTGACGTTGGTGTTCATGATGGCGTCAAAGCGGTCATCCGGGAATGACTCTGCGCGGCACTTGTAGGAAACGCCGGCGTTGTTGATGAGGAAATCGATATGCCCATCATGACGGTCGGCAATCCCGCGGACCAGTTCCTGCATGGTGGCCTCATCGGCGAGATCGCCTTTCAGGTGGATGACGCCAGGGGCGCTTTCGCCCATATCGGGTTTGGGTGCGCCGGTGCGGCTGATGACATATACGGTGGCGCCGGACTCGGCAAGCACATTGGCGATCTGAAAGCCGATGCCGCTGCTGCCGCCGGTGACAATGCCGGCTTTGCCGGTAAGTGTGGGATAAGTCATGGTTAATCCTTTCTGCACAGATACTGCTGTGACGTATAAGCGCGCGTCTGACCGGTCCGGTCTTGAACGGATGCGCGGGAAATGATACAATGACGCGAAATTACGAACGCCATCATCCGGGGGATGGAAAAGGAGGATATGTGGGTAAAATCACCATTCATGATGTGGCTGAGAAGGCCGGCGTTTCAATCAGCACTGTTCACCAGGCACTCAACGGCAAGAAGGGCGTCAGTGAGGAGACCAGGAAACGCATCCGGAAGATCGCGGAGGAGATGGAGTACCAGCCGAACCCGATTGCCTCAAGCCTTAAACGCAAGCACCAGAAGATTGCGGTGATTATCCCGCAGTCCAATTATTACAAACCGGTCTGGCACGGCGTTCGGGACTATCTGAATGGCGCAACGAAACACAATCTGTCCTGGACGGAAATGCCGTTTAACGAATCAGACAGCAGCGCGCTCGGCGGCATGCTCGATACGATCTTCGCAGAGGAGATTGACGGGATTCTGATCACCGGCCACTCCGAGGTGTTTACAAAGGAGAACTGGCAGGAAATCCACGAAAAGGGCATTGCTGTTTCCCTGATCGGTGCGGACATGCCGGACAGTCACCGGATCTTCTGCATCATGCCGGATTATGAGATTATCGGCAGGACCATGGCCGAACTGGTGCTCAGCCGGATTCCGGTCTATGGCAGTATTGCCATCTGCGCCGGAAACCCGAAATGGGATCCCCACAAAAAGGTCGTTCAGGGCTTTGAGTCCTACCTGAAGGAGTGCGGCGCACCCAACCGCATTTACCGGGACAATTCCTGGAACCGGAAACAGGAAAGCTATGCGGGCATTCTTGAGATGATGCGCCAGCCGGACATTGCGGCCTGCTGTAGCGTCCTGTCGCAAAGCAGCGCGCTCCTTGGCCGGGCCATCCTTGAACTCGGCAAAAAAGGCATGGTGTTTGCTGTCGGCAGCGATTTTGCCGATGAGAACATTCAGTACCTCAAGGAAGGCGTGTTCAACAATCTCATCCAGAAGAATCCGTACACGCAGGGCTATCTGGGCAGCAAGAGTCTGGTGGAATACCTGACCATGGGCCGCCAGCATGTGCCGGAACGGGTCTTCGTCGGCAGTGAGGTTGTGTTTAAGAGCAACGTTTCCATGTACCAGGACAAGAGCTACCGGTCATTACTGATCTGAATGTCCTGCCCGGAAAACCGGGCAGGCTTTTTGTGTTTACAGGGAAATAACCTTGTGGCTCTTGCAGGACTTCTCAATGAGATCCCAGTCGAGCTCGGCGCCAACGCCCGGTGCGTTCGGCACGTGAATGATGCCGTTTTCATCGATGGGCAGGTCGCCCTTCATCGGGAGACGGTAGTTGTCCTCGGGAACGAAGTACTCGAAGAATTCGCAGTTCTTGATGGCGCAGCTGACATGGAGATTGACCAGATCCATGTAATTCATGGTCGTGGTGTGGATCTCACAGTTGAGCCCGAAGGACTCAGCCAGATGCGCGATCTTGAGCGTGCCGGTGATGCCGTCCTTCCAGGAAACATCCGCGCGGACGATATCGGCAGCATGCTGGGCAATGACCTGTGCAACGCCCCAGTGGCAGCCGCGGGTGGTTTCCGTCGCTGCGATGGGGATATCCAGTGTCCGGCAAAGCTCCGTATACTTGTACAGCTCAAAATCCCGGAACGGCTCCTCGAACCAGCGGTAATTGAGCCGCTCCAGCTGACGGCCGACCCGGATGGCGTCATCCAGGGAATAGTCGCCGACAGGATCTGACATGAGGATGAAGTCGGGGCCGACGGCATCGCGCACGGCCTGATGCACTGCCATATCAAACTCAACCGGTCCGCCCGGATGCGGTTTGTAGCCCTTGATGCCGCGGCTCTTATAAAGAAGCGCTTCATCTACATAGGTTTTGACATCCGGATAGAAGTTGCTGCTGGCATAAACCGGAAGGCTGTCCCGATAGGCGCCGATGTACTTGTAGAGCGGCAGTCCGGCCTCTTTGGCGCAGATGTCCCACAGGGCAACATCCACCGGACCAGGGAGGAAGACCGGAAAGAATGCCTCGTGACGGTCAACTACCCAGAGCTGCTGGAAGATGGCCTCGCGGTCATGCGGATCCCGTCCGAGGACGACCGGTCCGATGCTTTCCTGCAGGTACGCTTCGCTGAGCGCGCCACTGCGGGCTGCCATACATGTGGCAATGCCCTCAATGCCGGTATCCGTAGTCAGTTTGATGACCAGGACATCCCAGCCCATTTTGGCGCCGCCCTGACGCTTTTCGTCGAAGAGACAGCGTCCCCGTTCAACCCACCAGGTTTCAAATTTTGTAATAATCATGGGAAAAGTCCTTTCTCAAGAAAATTTTGTCTGACAGGGGAAAAGGAGAAAAAACGTTTTTCTATTATTATACGGTTTCGGATGAAAAAGTAAAGCGAAAATTTCATCAAAACGGTTTCGAATGACAAAAATTGAAAAAGTTTTCAAGGAGTATTGACAGTTTTCCCTGTCTGTGATATCTTACACGCAGAAAGAAATGGCGAAACGTTTTTGTAAAGGTTTTCTGCCTTTCCGGAAAGATTCTGCCATTTGATTTTCAAAACTATTATGGAGGAAATTAACCATGAAAAAGATGCTGGCCGTTCTGGCGGCACTGTCCGTCCTGCTTGTC
>JAFSZW010000078.1 GCA_017458865.1 Clostridia bacterium | reverse complement strand
CGAGAATGCGCAGGTTAATGGAATAAAGACCAAGCTGCGTCAGAATACCCGAGAGAATCGCCGGAATCCCCATACGTGTGTGAAACACCCCTGTGGCCAGTCCCGCCAGCATACCAGCCAGAAATGCAGCCACTAATGAAACCCCTGCATCCCATCCGCTGGTAATCATGACGGCTGCCACAGCACCGCCTGTTGCAATACTGCCATCGACTGTCAGGTCCGCAACATCCAGTATCCGATACGTTATATAAACACCGATCGCCATGATTCCCCAGATCAGTCCCTGGGCCACGGCACCCGGCAAAGCATTAATCAGCTTGATCAGTTCCACATTCATTCCTCCAACCAAAACTTGAAAAGAAGAGAGATTTTACTCTCTTCCTTTTCGCTATCTTTCATTATTATGAATTATTCAAGTGCAGTATATCCCTCTGGGATCGTCACGCCAAGTTCAGCCGCGTTCGCCGCATTATACTTTTTAACAAAATTCGGCGCGCTCTTAATCGGCATGGCGCTCACATCAGCACCATTGGCCAGGATCTCATATGCCATCTCACCGGTGGCATAACCAAGATCGTAGTAGGAGATGGTCAGAGTAGCCACACCGCATCCGCGGCAGAGGCCTTCCTCGCCGGCAATGACCGGAAGTTTCGCGGGAAGAACAACATTGGCGATAGTCTCCGTGTAAGCGGCACATGTATTGTCTGTCGGAATGTACAGGACATCACAGTTGTCTGCAGCTGTCTGAGCAACGGAGGCAACATCATTTGAATCCATGAAGGAAAACTCTGCGCACTCATACCCAAGGCCTTCCAGGTATCCGCGGATGGTCATTACCTGATACACCGAATTTGCTTCCGCACTGCAATAAAGAAGACCAACCTTCTTGGCGTCCGGGAACAGTTCCTTCACCATATTTGCCTGTCCGTCAAGCGGTGCCAGGTCCGTTGTCCCAGACACGTTGATCCCGCTGACTCCGGTGAACTCTGTCACGCCCAGGGCTGTTGCATAGTCCGTTACGGAGGTACCGAGAATCGGGATATCTGCAGTTGCAGCAACAGCCGCCTGTACCGGTGCTGTTGCATTGGCCATAATCAGGTCAACACCGTTGGATACAAAGGTATTAACAATGGTCGCACAATTGACTGCATCACCAGAAGCATTCTGTTCATCAAACTTGACATCCGGCATTTTTGCACTCAGTGCATCTTTAAATCCCTTCGTTGCCGCATCCAGTGCCTCATGCTGTACCAACTGGCAGATGCCAACCGTCGTTGCACTGGCACAGGCTGTACAAAGTACCATTACCATCATTAAAGTGATTGTGATCCATTTTTTCATAATAAACTTTCCTCCATAACCCCCGGGCATTGGCATGCCGGACTATTTTGCCGTCTGGCTTGATGATTATATTGCCTATCTAATTCTTTGTCAACATATTTTTTTGATACACACTATATTTAAGCACAAATACCGCAATTCCTTACTGATCTTAGGCTTTTTACGGTTGACACTTTGTTTTTTGTCGAGCAGTAAAAATGTGCATGTTTCCATGCACATTTTATCGACCAATCGCTGTAAATCAGACGACTCCCTGAGCCTCCATGGCATTTGCCACCTTGAGGAATCCGGCAATATTGGCACCTGCCACATAATTTCCAGCCATCCCGTATTCCTTTGCCGCAGCATCAATGTTCTTGAAGATGTTGACCATGATATCGTGGAGTTTCGCATCTACCTCGTCAAACGTCCAGGACAGACGCATGGAGTTCTGGCTCATCTCAAGTGCGCTGGTTGCAACACCGCCGGCATTTGCTGCTTTGCCAGGAACAAAATAGACACCATTCTTCATCAGGTATTCCGTTGCTTCCTGGGTCGTCGGCATATTGGCACCTTCACACACTGCAATGCAGCCATTGGCAACCAGTGCCTTCGCATCCTCAAGCTGCAGCTCATTCTGGGTTGCACACGGCAGTGCGACATCGCATTTTGCCGTCCAGACGCCCTTGCCCTCATGATATTCCGCATTCGGACGTGCCTTCGCATATTCCGTCAGGCGGGCGCGGCGAACTTCTTTGACATCCTGCAGAAGAGCCACATCAATCCCATCCGGATCATACACCCAGCCGGTAGAATCCGATACCGTTACCACTTTGGCGCCGAGCTGTTCTGCCTTCTGTACAGCATAGATTGCCACATTGCCGGCACCGGATACCGCGACGGTCTTCCCCGCCAGCTCATGTCCGTTCGCCTTCAGCTTCTCCTG
>JAFSZW010000077.1 GCA_017458865.1 Clostridia bacterium | reverse complement strand
CCTATCTGTTGGTCATCTCAGATAATCGAGGTATTACTCATGCTTCAACTTGTGCACTTTATTTTGACGGCAGCCCTAAAGCCTCCATTCCGGGGAATGAGATCGTCTCTGTTCTTTGCGGATATGGGCCTCACTGCTGTCCGGATAGAAAACGTGGTGACTGCCTTCCCGGTCTTCTGACAGGACGAATCCCGGTATTTCCAAAGGCAAAAAGAGTTGGCTGGGTTCGGACAGTGCTCAAAAAGGCATGGCATTTCTGGGCAGATACGGAGCATGAACCGGGCACCGGGTTTGCAGATGGACGATTCCACTTGCAGATATGTACTACTTGTCCTGCAAAGCGGCCTCCCTGTCTGGCAAATACCTGACAGTGCCAGATGGCGAAAAGGGATACGCCTTGCATGTATCCGATTCAGGAGAGAGATTGCATTCGAAGGATTCGGATAGTGCCTAAATGAACAGGAGTGGGGCAGATGAAATGCTATGAGGGTGCGGTGCTTTCGGTCAACCGCAGCAATGAGGTATTCCGGTATCTCGCTCAGGATAACGGGAAGATCGTGTATGTCGGGAATGAACTGCCGGAACAGTACGCTGCTGCGGAGCGGGTGAAGCTTGGCAGACGGGCGCTGGTGCCCGCGTTTGTGGATTCGCACCAGCATTTTGCGTCGTTCTCGACGTTTCGGGCAGGGCTGAACGTGATGGACGCGGAGTCCAATGCCGAAATTGCCGATATGATCCGGGACTTCGCTGCGCGGTCTCAGAAAAAGACCCTGATCTGCTTTGGCGCCTCGCCGTATTCGGTCCGGGAGGGTCGGCTCATCAGCCGGGCGGAACTGGATGCGGTCTGTCCGGACAAGGAGATCATGGTGGTCAAGTATGACGGCCATGCGTGCATCGTCAATTCAAAGCTGCTTGAGAAGATGGACAGCAGGGTGAGGAATCTGCGCGGTTACCATCCGGATACCGGGGAGATGAATCAGGAAGCGTTTTTCAGGTTCTCTGACTATATCTCGGGTTCGCTCTCCCTGATCGACCTGATGCGCAACATGATGGATGCGGTGGATTTCATGGCCAGCCGCGGCATAGGCATGGTGCACACGGTCAGCGGCGTGGGCTTTGCCATGAACCTTGACATCACGTTCGAGAAGCTTTTTGCAAAGTCGCTCACTAACGGGTTTCAGCTTCGCGTCTTTCCCCAGCCAATGGACATCCGGGTGGCGGCAAGGCGGAACCTGCCGCGCATGGGCGGGTGCTTTGAAAGTGCGCTGGACGGCTGTTTCGGGTCGCACGATGCGGCGATGCGGGAACCGTATACGGATGCAGAGGGCGGTACCGGCGTCCTCTATTATTCGGACGAGAAAGTAACGGAATTCTGCAAGGCGGCGAACCGTGCGGGGCTGCAGATTGAGATGCACGCGATTGGCGATCTGGCGTTTGACCAGGCAACAAGGGCGCTCAAGGCCGCGCTGGATGACTGTCCGCGCAGGGATCACCGGCATGGTATCATCCACGACTGTCTGCCAACGGAGGAGGGCATCCGAATCT
>JAFSZW010000076.1 GCA_017458865.1 Clostridia bacterium | reverse complement strand
AGTACCGTCTCCTGATATGTTCTGCGTAGAGGAGAATACATGAACTCAGAGTGCCTCAGTAAATCGCTTTCTGTTTTTGTGACTTTCCTCAAATTTGGATGCTTTACCTTTGGCGGCGGCTGGAGCATAGTCTCTCAGATTCAGAAAGAATACGTAGACAGAAAGCACTGGATCACCAACGAGGAACTGTTGGACTTTACCTCTGTTGGCAGATCCCTTCCGGGCCTGATGATTGGCAATGCCAGCATTCTGTTTGGTTATCGGGTGGCTGGAATTTTCGGTGCGGTTGCAGCGCTGCTCGGCATGGTCATCCCACCGATTGTCATTATGCTTGGTGTAGTATTTCTGTATGATCTGGTCAAGGACAATCCCTATGTGGTCAACGCCATGGTTGGTGTCCGGGCAGCAGTTGTACCGATTATCTTTTCGGCGTTGCTCAAACTCTTCAAGGCCGGCATGAAGGATGCGTACTGTTACCTGATTGCTGCAGGCGCTCTGTGCCTTTGCCTGTTTACCAATATCAGCAATGTACTGATCGTGCTCATTGGCGCGGCGGCAGGCCTGATTTACAGGGAGGCGAAACAGCGGACATGATTTACTTTCAGCTGTTTCTTTCTTTCCTGATGATTGGATTTACCAGCTTTGGCGGGATGTCCATGATTCCGCTGATCAGCCACGAGATGCTCTCACACGGCTGGATGACGTCCAAAGAAGTGGCAGATATTGTTGCGATTGCAGAGATGACGCCGGGTCCCCTCGGCCTTAACTGCGCAACCTTTGCCGGTGCCCGTACGGCCGGGATGCCTGGTTCTCTGTCCGCATCCCTGGGCGTTCTCGTCCCGTCGCTTACGGTTACGCTGATTGCAGCCATGTTCCTCAAGAGGTTCAGGGAAAGCCGCATCATGGATGAAGCGCTTTACGGGATTCGCCCGGTGTGCATTGGGATGATCTTTGCGGTCATGATTCAGCAAAGTCAGGTCAATTATGCCGGCGTGCTGTTCGGTTTGATCTCCTGGCAGGCGATACTGACCGGTCTCGTGTCCCTCCTTGTGCTGCTTCGCTTCAAGTGGACTGTACCGAAGACGATTATCCTTGCTGCACTTATGGGTCTTGTCCTGGGAACGCTGACAGCATAGCAGCGGCTTAAATGAGCAACATTAATGGTGAACCATGCCATTTTGCAGCAGCCTTCCTTGAAACTTTACCTGCTTTTTGGCATGCTCAAACGAGGAGAAATACAATTCGTGATAGCAATATAACTAAAAAAGAAACGGCGTGCCCACCGTTTCTTTTTTAGTTATATTAGCTTGTATTCTGCTCACATGAGACTGCAGAATCAGGAACGCTTTATCTGACGGACGACGTTCATGATGATACCGTCCTGACTTCAGATGAACCGTTTTCCTGTATATCATTGCCTGAGTCTGGACGAAATCAGGCAAGTGCCCTGATAACCGCCTCAGAGAAGGCTGCGCAGGTGGCACCGTTTTTGGTACCATTTGCGATGATGCTGCATGACTTGACTGAGAGGATGGCATTGCGAAGCTTGTCGGCTTTGTCAACATATCCGATGTGGTCAAGCATCATGGCAGTGGCTTGCAGGATGCTCTCCGGGCTTGCGTAATCAGCGAGTCCCTCTTCAATCATGCGGGGCGCGGAGCCATGAATAGCTTCAAACATCGCGTATTGGCTACCAGTGTTGGCGCTGCCGGCAGTGCCGACACCACCCTGGACCTGTGCAGCCTCATCCGTCAGGATGTCACCGTAGAGGTTCGGTGCGACGATGACCTGGAACTGGCTGCGAAGCTGCGGATTGACCAGATTTGCGGCCATGATATCTACATAGTATTCGTCCGTCTCGATCTCGGGGTATTCTGCTGCGATTTCGTGACAGATCTTCGAAAACAGGCCGTCCGTCTTCTTCATGATGTTCGCCTTGGTGACTATGGTCACATGCTTGCGTCCGGTGTTCCTGGCAAACTCATAGGCGGCACGTGCGATACGCTTTGTGCCGGCGACGGTAATGACCTTGAAATCCATGGTCATCAGACCTTCGATTTCGATGCCGCTGCTGCCAATGGCGTATTCGCCCTCAGTATTCTCCCGGAAGAACGTCCAGTCAATGTTCTCGGAGGGCACATGAACAGGACGGATGTTGGCAAACAGATCCAGTTCCTTTCGAAGCGTGACATTTGCACTGGTCATCGTTCCACCGCCCGGGGTGGTCGTCGGTCCCTTGAGGAGAACGTGACATTGCTTGATTTCCGAAAGCACATCCGAGGGAATGCTTTCGTTCTTCGCAAGACGGTTCTCAATGGTCAGGCCTTCGATGTTGCGCAGGACGATCTGGCCGCTGGCAATTTCCTCTTTCAGCAGCAGGTTCAGAATATCACTGCTGCTCTTCATGATGATGGGACCGATGCCGTCGCCGGGGATCAGACCAATGGTCAGGGGACGCTGGGTAAAGTCGAATGTCTCCGTATTTTCAAGGCGGCGTGCGCGCTCAATCTGTCCGTTAAGAAGCTTTTCGATGTGGGCAAGAATAGCAGACTGGTTTTCCATGAAAGTTCTCCTTTATGTGGATTATGCGCATGGATTGAGATCGGCAGCAGACAGGGAACAGATGACTGCTGCCGGCGAAACTGCCGTCAGAGATGTACGGCAGATGCAGCCCGGACATGGAATAATTCACGTATGCGCGACTCAGAATGCTGTCTCTGGCGTGTGCAATATGCGTTAGCGTCCGTGCTGCGGCCTTTGGTTTATGTGCGGCTCAGAATACTGTCTCTGGCGTGTGCAATATGCGTCAGTGTCAGTGCCTCGGCTTTTGCGGCGTCATGCGCAGCAATGGCCTCATAGATGCCACGGTGCTCTTCAAGCGATTCACTGGCCCGTGAGGGGTAGGAAATGGATACGCGCCGGTACTTCATGATCTTCCGGTGAAGCGGCTCAAGCATATCCATGAAGGTGTTGCTCCCGCAGTGCTGGTAGATGATCTGGTGGAAGCGGCTGTCCATGTTCTTGATGAGATCCGCATCCTTTTTCTGCGTGTAAAATTCCTGCAGATCAAGGGTTTCCTTGAGCACGCGGATGTCCTCATCCGACATGTGCTCCGCAGCCCTGGCAACAGCAAGACCCTCGACGCGGAGCCGGATTTCGTAGATGTCTGCGATGTCGGTCGGCAGGATGCCGATGACACGGGCACCGCGGGGCGTCATTTCAATAAGATGCTCCATGCTGAGGCGCTTCAGCGCATCCCGAATGGGAGAACGGGATACTTTCATGCGCTCGCTGAGCTTTGCCTCGGTCAGAATCTCATCCCGTTCATAGACACCGCTCAGAATGTCATTTTCGAGATGCTCGAAGATCTGATCGGCAAGAGATACCACCTGATGTGTACGATTGCCAAATTGTTCCATCCTTGGCCTCCTTAAACCCTGGCCAGACGGCCGTCTGTAAGCGTTTCGATCTTGCTCTCAAGTTCCTGGATGCTCATGGAGGCGACGCGTCCGGCAGCATACTGGGCATCTATCCATTCCTTCAGCGAGGTAACGAGAGGATCGTGCTTGGTGACGGCTTCGTCGCCCTCAAGCATGTAGTTGCTGTTGATCCAGAACGCGATGCCCGCTAGGCCGCTGTTCTGGCCGATCATTACGGTGGCAGGCCGGTTCAGAATCTTGCGGGTGTTGAAGATGTTGTATATCTCCTCGTCCTTCATGAGACCGTCTGCATGAATGCCGGCACGGGTCATGTTGAAGCAGCGGCCGACAAACGGCGTCATGGGCGGAATGTCGTAGCCAATCTCCTTCTTGTAGAACTCGGCGATTTCCGTAATGACTGTGGGATCCATACCGTCAAGGGAGCCGCGCAGTGAGGCATATTCCATGCACATGGCCTCAAGCGGGACGTTGCCTGTCCGTTCGCCAATGCCCAGCAACGTGCAGTTGACGCCGCTTGCACCATAGAGCCAGGCGGTGCTGGCATTGGTAACGGCTTTGTAGAAGTCATTGTGGCCGTGCCATTCGAGCATGCTGCTGTCTACATCTGCATAGTGCTGCAGACCGTAGATGATGCCGGGGACTGAACGGGGAAGTGCAACCTCGGGATAGGGGATGCCGTAACCCATCGTGTCACAGGCACGGATGCGGACCGGGATGCCTGCCTCGCGGCTCATCTTCATGAGCTCGCAGACAAACGGTACGACAAAACCGTAGAAATCAGCACGCGTAACATCCTCCAGATGGCAGCGGGGCATGACGTCGGATTCAAAGGCCAGCTCAACGGTATCCAGGTACTTCCTCATGGCCTGGCTGCGGGTCAGGTGCATCTTCTTGAAGATGTGGTAATCGCTGCAGCTGACGAGGATACCGGTTTCCCGGATACCGAGATCCCGGACCAGCTTGAAGTCTTCCTTTGATGCGCGGATCCAGGTCGTGATCTCGGGAAAGCGAAGGCCCAGATCCTGGCAGCGGCGGATTGCCTCGCGATCCTTTTCGGAGTACGCGAAGAACTCGGTCTGCCGGATAATGCCGTATGGGCCGCCAAGGCGATTCATAAACTTAAACAGCTGAACGATCTGATCAACCGTGTACGGGTTTATGGCTTGCTGACCATCCCGGAACGTCGTATCCGTAATCCAGATTTCCTCCGGCATGCCGGTTGGCACGCGGCGGTGGTTGAACGGGATCTTCGGTACGGTCTCGTAATCGTAGATGTCACGGTAGAGATTCGGTTCTTCGACATCCTGGAGCGAATAACGGTAGTTTTTCTGCTCCAGCAGGTTCGTCTTGCTGGAAATTTCTAGCACAGGGATCACCTCATTATGAGAATAGATTAGTATTTCTTTCAGCGCCGCAGCCTGAATGGTGTCCATGGACACGCCAGGCACGGGGCGGGCTGATGCCAGGTCAGTTGACTGGCCGCCAGTATACACGCATCCTGGTGTTTTGTCAAACCAAAATACCAAAATGCTAAAACAATCATTTTCTGATGGTCTGAAACGGCGGAATGCCGGGGAACATAATTGACAGGACAGTGGTTTCCCGGTATAGTGATGAGGCTAAATCATGGCCGATGCCTGCAGATGGAGAGGGGAGTTAACGTGACAGTTTTCATTTCCGATGATTTTGATCTCGCGAAGATTGCAGAAAGCGGGCAGTGTTTCAGATGGAATCTGCAGGCGGACGGGAGCTACCGGATTATCCATGCCGGGCAATGCCTGTATATCCGT
>JAFSZW010000075.1 GCA_017458865.1 Clostridia bacterium | reverse complement strand
TCCGCGGATGAATGCGCAGTGGCGTACCTCGGTCTCCGGCCCGATGATGCACGGGGCGCCCAGATAGGCAGTGGGGAAAACCTTTGCGGTCTTGTGAACCCAGACATTCGGCTCCCGCTCCTCGTAATCATCGCCGAGCGTTGGACCGAGGGCAAGGATCATCTCCTTGATGCCCTTGAGGGCTTCCCAGGGATAGGTGACCTGACGCAGATAATCTGCTGCCAGGGTATGGTCGAGTTCATAGAGGTCAGAAATGGTGTACATTACAGCCTCTCTTTCTTCTCGACATCGAGAAAATACTTATAGGTATCCACCTTCAGCTCGCCGCAGGCAGGCTCATCACAGGCGATGATGGCGCCGTTGTGCATCTGAAGCGCGGAGCAGGTCCACTTGGAGCTGACGCCGCCCTCGACGGTTTCAGCCAGGGCGCGTGCCTTGTTGTGGCCGTTGATGAGGATCAGCACCTCACGGGAATCCATGACAGTGCCGACGCCAACGGACAGGGCCTGAGCTGGAACTGCCTCAGGATCGTTTCCGAAGAAGCGTGCATTGACGATGCGGGTGTCCGTCGTCAGGGTGCGGACGCCGGTGCGGGAACTCAGGCTGGTATAGGGCTCGTTGAAGGCGATGTGTCCGTCCACGCCGATGCCGCCCATGAACAGGTCAATGCCGCCGTAGCTGGCAATCCTGGCCTCATAGTCGGCGCATTCCTTCTCAGGATCATTGGTCATGCCGTTCAGAATGTTGATGTTCTCCGGCTTCATATCGACGAGATGATCGAAGAAGTTGTCATGCATGAAATACCAGTAGCTCTGGTCATGCTCGTGCGGGAGGCCCAGGTACTCGTCCATGTTGAAAGTGACCACATTGGCAAAGCTGAGCTCGCCAGCCTGATTCATGCGGACCAGTTCCCTGTAAACGCCGATCGGGGATGAGCCGGTCGGAAGGCCGAGGACGAAGGGACGTGCGGCATCTTTGCCGGCATTGTGGGCTTTGATCTTGGAAGCAATGTAATTGGCAGCCCAGAGGCACATCTTATTGTAGTTTTCCTGGATAATAACTCTCATGATAATCTTCCTTAAACAATTATATTTGCGCAGACCGGCGCCCGCTGTCCCCTGCAAATCAGGATGAGGGGGCGGATGCCTGGCCGGTGTCAGGCAAACGTTGTTGCAGTTTTGATTCTGTTTTTTCCTTTTCCTGTAACGACTCACCAAAGCCGCGGCAGTATCCGCCGAATCTTTCGATACCTGCCGTTCCTCGTCACCCGATTCAGGGCTGCGCATTCCGTTTTAGAATCATATGATCTGTTTGATATAATATTGAAAATCAACGAAATGTACAGGATTTCAGAATGGGCCTGGCGCTAACAGTCGTCTGTTCCTCCGACTCAGACAAGGGCTGTTTTATCCATCGGCGGTGCTTGTGCGCATGAATAAGACCGCCGAAGGCAGATTATACAATGGAAGAATGAGAAAGGTCAATGCCCATTTTGTGTGCAAATTCAATGCGTCAGTTCGCAGAATCAGCCGCTTCTTGATGCAACAGCGATCTAATTGCATATTATATCGCCTGTTACTGAATTCAGTAAAAAATCGAAGAATTGCGAAATCTGCGATGGAGGCATGTTACAGGCCGGTTAACGGGAAGAAAATCCCGGCTATGGACAGGCCTTCTGTGTGCCTCACATCATGATACAAGGGACAGGACTCGCTGGATGTTGCTTCATTATTATTGTGCGCATGGGACGGGATTTGCGGCAGAATGTGGATGTTTTTTCGTGTTGCAATGCTCAGCAAACTGTAGTATTATCTGTGTGTAACGATTATTGGTGAACTGCTGAGATGCATATGTGACAGGTGCGGTTTCTCTGCATCGTCAAATATACGGTTTTGGCCGGAACCAAAGCCTTTTCCCCCGACTAAAAAGAATACGATAGCCAAGGGAGAATCCGATATATGTGGAACTATAACTTTATTCTGCCCAGTCTGCTGATTCAGGCAGTTATTTTACCGTTTTATATGTTCCGACCGCGGCTGAAGATCCGCTTTAACCGCTCGTTCAGCGGCATAATGATCTTTCAGACACTGACGATTCTGTTTGATTATCTGTCAAGCCGTGCAGATGAGGCGTATGCAAGTGTTCCGATTCCGGTGCTGTATGTACTCAACATGGCATTCTTTGTCTGCTTCATGCTGCGGGCATTCTATTTCTTCCTGGTGACGGTGGATATCCTGATGCTCTCTGATCAGGCCAGGGGGAAGATCTTCAATGCCAGCTTCATTCTGCTCGACGTCCTGCTGGCCGTTACACTGTCAAGCTTTGTGACCGGCGCTGTATTTTATATCAATGAAACCGGATATCATTCCGGAACGCTTTACAGGATTATTTACGTCTGCGGTTTTTCCTATGTGCTGCTGTCTCTTGGCATCCTGCTGAAAGAGAGCAGGCGTCTCAAACGATATGAGGCTGCCTGTCTGTTTGGGTTCAATCTCATTTTGCTGTTAGGGTATATCATGCGCCTGACGGCGCCCAAATACCTGATTATGAACACGTTCTGCCTCATGGCGATCTTTGTGATCTATATCGGGTTTACGAATCCGGACCTGTACCGGTCTGATCGGGGCGCTTTTAACATGAAGGCTTTTACCTACAGCCTGGACGAGTACAAGAATACCCACTACAGAATACTCAGCTTTATCCTCTGTGATTACAACGACAAGCGCGGCGTATACGGCGGCATGCAGATAGACCGCGGCATTGAGATCATCAATACGTACCTGATGCGCACTTTCCCGAAAGCTACGGTATTCTATCTGAGAAACGGCTGCTTCGCGCTTCTCGGACCATCCTCCATGGATGTGAAGGGGATGTACCATACCATCTGGAAGCGATTTGAGGAAGCATGGACGGCAAACGAGACGGATCTTTACCTGGATGCGACGTTTATCCAGGCCTCAAGAAACGCGGAAAAGGAATCTGTTGACCAGATTGAGACCCGGCTTCTCAGCGCGCTTGAGCATGCGAGCCACGATCCATCCTATCTCACACTAAAGGATGAGCCGGATACGGTCTCCATTATCGACCAGGAGGTGGGCGTCAAGCGGGCACTTGAAATGGCACTTGAAAGGGACGCGGTCGAGGTCTTCCTGCAGCCGCTCTATGATGCCCGGACTGAATCAATCATTGCGGCTGAGGCGCTGTGCCGCATTCGGGATGAGCAGGGAAAGCTGATTTCGCCTGCAATCTTCATTCCGATTGCTGAGCAGAACGGATATATCAGTCAGCTGGGCGAGGATGTTTTCAGAAAAACATGCATGTTTATTCGCGATCATTCGCTTGACTCTCTGGGAATGGTATGGATCAATGTGAACCTCTCCCCGATCCAGTGCATGAGCAATGAACTGGCACCCAGCCTGGCGAAAATCCTCAGGGAAACAGGTGTGGATGCGAACCAGATTCATCTTGAGATCACAGAGGAATCCATGGTGGATTACTCCCTGCTCGAAAAGCAGATCCATGCCCTTCAAAACGAGGGATTCCAGTTCGCACTGGATGATTATGGTAGCGGATACTCAAACCTTACCCGCGTCAAGCATTATCCCTTTTCAAACATCAAGCTGGACATGGAGCTTGTGAGGGACTACTTTGCGGAGCGC
>JAFSZW010000004.1 GCA_017458865.1 Clostridia bacterium | reverse complement strand
CCACTGACAGCAGCCTGGCATGACTGTGATGGCTATACACACATGCTGACCTATACGCTGCGTCCTTTCGAGTCTATTATTATTGAGTTGCCGATACACAACTGAGCAGTCGGGGATCAATGATCTGACAGAAACTGCTCTGCTGCCACAGGGAAGTCAGTTTTCGCGCTTTTCCTGCAGCCGCCCGATTCGGGCGGCTGTTTCCTGCTTTACGGGGATTGTCATCGGCAGGTGCCTGAACCGTGTGACAAATATTGCAGCTGTGGCAAGGCATCGCCAGATGAGAAAGGCATGCCACAGGGATCACAGCAGCCGTATTCCGGAGCGGCTTTCATGAGGTTGCCTTGGATTTCTGTTTGCCGGTCGGAATGCTCATGAACACATGTCCCTGCAGAATCAGACGGAAAGGGTATGGTGCCAGGCGGATTGATGTACACCCTGCGGCAGAGACAGTGAGGTACTGCCAGCCTTGACAACCCCTCTCAGGCAGGACAACAAAAAAGGCTGCTGTCCCAATAACAGGGGACAACAGCCTTTGCTGATTCGGATGTTTCGGAAGGTGCGCGGGGGATATTCGGACGTTACGGCCGCTTTATCCCAAACCAGTTACAGTCGTCCGGATATACCTGGACGGACTGCGTTTTACTGTAGGTTTCGACAAAACTGCTTACGCTGTCGCTTACGTAGTCATACAGCTCAGCGAAGGTTACAATGCTGTCGCCGTTGTCATCTGCAGCGGGGGAGACAAAAGAGCCTTCCTCTCTGTCATACCCCATTCCAAGAGAAAAGAATTTGCTGAAGATGCCCATGGACTGTCCGCTTTTTTTGATCTCATAGCTTTCCTGGCTGCCCGCGGACGCTGTCATGACAAAGTACTGATCTGCTGCGAGGTTTGAGCGGCGGAGGAGACCGGATCCCTGCATGAAGGTATTCAGGAATGAAACGGCCGGGTCCTGCGTTACGCTGCTTTTGAGGCTCCTTGAGATAAGCGCGCCGGAATAGCATGCGTCGATGATGACGATTTTTCGCCCGGGAACGGCATCAAGCGCTGTCCGCAGATCGGTTGCATACACATAGGAGGTGCCGTCTGCCCCGACAAGCGCGCCATTCTTTTCCGAGTCAGAAGAGGAGTAGCCATGCCCTGCATAATAAAACAGGGAGATATCTGCAGAAGTTGCAGAGGAGAAAGTGCTGGAAACGGCAGACAGGATTTCATCCGCAGTCAGATTTGTCATGTTGGTGGATGAAAAGGACCTGAGGCCTGACTCGGACAGTGTGGTAGCAATGGCCTGAATGTCATAGGGCGGTCCATACAGTGTGCCGTAACCGGTTGAATAGGAATAATTGCCTATCAGCAGTGCCTTGCATGTTGTCCCTGCATCAAAATCCAGCTGGTTTGCAAGCGCATACGACATTGCAGCAGAGCCCGAGGTGGTTGTAATCAGGAGGGGATTATCCACATCGGAAAACAGATCGTCTCCAATCGCTGTCACGGATTGCGGGACAGTGATGTCGTAGAGCGATGTACAGGATGCGAAGGCGCTGTCGCCTATGTCTGTAAGGGCATCATTTAAAATCACCTCATCCGCTGCCTCGCAGCCCTCAAAGGCGGAATCCTCTATGATCTGGAGATTCTCAGGAAGTGTGAATCCCTCTGCGATGCCCTGACCACAGATCACAATAAACATCAGAAACAGAATCAGTTTTTTCATGGCAGTTTGATTTATCTGGTCTGGCAGCTTAAACCCTGTCTGTTGGGGGAATAAGCTGTCGGGAAGTGCAGCTTGTTTTGCAATTAAAGCATGGCGTTTCTATGCGGATAATACCGTGTTTTCTGCCGGAAAAGAACGGGAATTGCGGCAGGAATGCGCTGTAGATGAGAGCAGTTTCCCGCGTCATATGCAATCGCCGCACATTTGGCCTGTGTTTGACCGGGAGATGCCTGATTCTCTCCTGGACAACCCGGCAGGGGAAGGACGGCTCTCCGGCTAATCCTCTTGGGATGCATGTCGCCTTTCATCAGGTGCAGACAGCTTTATTACTTGCGCGTTTGATTCATTTTCGGGCATATCTTATCGCCCGAAGATTGAAAAAACATTGAAGTTTCAGAACTGCTTTTTGCAGAAAATAAAGCGCTGTTCCACTCGTTTCCTGCAGCCTCTATGGGGTGCAGTTTACCTCACATCCGGGGCATTTGGCGTGCGCATTATGGGGGCCCTTTATTGCCACAGTTTCCCATAACGGCGGGCGGCATTTTTGTATGCTGCCGTCATATATCCCTTGCAGGACTTCAGGCACACAGACCAGGTTTGGCCATGGCTCAGCTGCCGGATTTGATGAGATCTGTCTCAAAAAGGCAGTCTTTTCCCCGTGTTGATTGTTATTATAGCAGATTTCGGAGAAGTATTAAAGCACCGGAAGAACTGGCCATATCTTACCGCCAGACCTGCTGCAGGATGATCCGTCCTGAAACGCAGCCGGTTCTCTGCTTGGGATGCAGAGTTCACCGGAATCACAGGCTCAGGATGGCCTTTTGACTTGCCTTACAGCGGCGGATTGACTTTTTTGCCATTTTGTCACAAACTCAGCGCGATTCAATGGACAGGAATCACTTTATCTGTTCGTCCTGTTCGTGATATAATGAGGTACATTCCGGCAGCCTGAACTGTTATGATGATCAGCCCTTGCCTATGAACCAGGGAATCTACAGCACATTATAGCAAACAGCATGAGGTCATATGGCTGCAGAGATCCGGTTTCCGGATGCTGCCGGCAGAGCAGGCCAGACAATGGATAAGTCGGAAAAGTGCCTGCCGGGATTTATGAAGCGACGGGCTTTCATTCGGGCTGTATGTGATGAAGTCCACAACTGGCAGGTAAGAGGCAACCTGGGCTACACTCGCCTTTGCCGCGACCGCAAATCACGCTGGTTCTTTCGCATCTGGTCATGAAATTAAGCAAACGGTTCAGCATTCTGAAATTCGCATACTGATGTGTGCTTTATGGTAGATGCATCACGGCATGAGATGCGTGAGAATTCATGCAATGAGGTTTATTTCAGCCGCCATGGACGGAATGGATGATGCTTTGGAGGAATTATGGAACAAACGGTAAAGACGCTGATCAGCCCGGACAATCACTGGGCGCTTATGGCAATTCTGTTTTCGGCGACGGCCCTGACTGTCTGGCTGGAACAAAAGTACAAATGGGCAGCCAGGGTATCCGGCGCAATCATCGCTTTGGGACTGGCAATCATTCTGGTCAATCTGCGCGTGATTCCGGACAGTGCGCCGATCTTTGATGACTTTGTCTGGGGGTATGCGGTGCCCCTTGCCATTCCGTTGCTGCTTTTGCAGACAAACATCCGTCATATTCGCAGGGAAGCAGGGCATTTTCTGGTCATCTTTCTGATCGGGGCGGCAGGCACCGTCTGCGGTAATGTGCTGGCCACCGTATTGCTGAGGGGCATGGTGCCCGGCCTGGCCGGCGTGGCTGCAATGATGACCGGTTCCTATATTGGGGGCGGCGTGAATTTTACAGCTGTCGCAGATGCGTTCGATGTGGACAGTACCCTGATATCATCGACAACCGTGGCTGACAACCTCAATATGGCGGTGTACTTTCTGATCCTGATCGGCATTGCGGGCAGTGCCTTTTTCCGGAAATACTACAGGCATCCGTATATTGACGATGTGGAGTCGAGAGGACTTTCAGGGGATGCCAAAACGCTGGCGGCACAGTACTGGGTACGCAAAGATGTCTCCCTCAGGGATATCGCCTTTGACCTCGCATACGCGGCATCGGTTGTATGGATTTCGAAGCTGATCGGCGGATTTTTTGCCGGGCTGATTCCGACGGATAACTGGTTTATGCAGATGCTGAACACATTCTTTGGCAGCCAGTATGTCTGGATTACGAATATCTCCGTGCTCTATGCGACCATTTGGTCAAAGCAGGCTGAGGAAATGCACGGGGCGCAGGAAATCGGCACATGGCTGATTTACATGTTCTTCTTTGTCATCGGCGTACCGGCGTCTATTGTGCTGCTGGTCAGGAACACGCCGATCCTGCTTGTGTTCTGCATGATCGTAGTATTGACCAATATGCTGTTCTGCTTTGTTGGCGGAAAGCTGCTGAAACTGGATCTTGAGGAAATCATTCTGGCCTCCAATGCGAATATCGGCGGTCCGACGACTGCAGCCGGAATGGCGATTTCCCAGGGATGGGTGAAACTGGTCGGCCCCTGCATGCTGGTCGGCACCTTTGGCTATGTGATCGGCACCTGGCTTGGCATTCTGGCCGGTTCACTTCTTGGTGCATAAACAAAGCGGCAATTGGCCTGCATAAAGGCACTGCCGGATGCCGCTCATGGACATGCACAGGCGTGCCACCTGTACAAAAATGGCACGTGTGGGACGCTTCTTGTAATGCCGCTGAATTTGGGCATTTTTTGCCGATTTAAGCCACTTGTTCGGGTGAAGGTCATTATCCTTCACTGCCTACCATTGAGGCGCTTCAACGGTCCATTTTTTGCGCTCGGACCGGCAACTGACTGTCGCGCAGCTCCGGGATAAGATCTGTATATGACAGCGGAACGGTTTGTGCGTATTGGAGAGGATCAGGAGGATAAGAGATTTATCAGGCTGTAGAACGTGAAAGGAGTCAGAACAATGAAAGACTATACACAAATCAAATCGGAAATCAGCATACCAGCCGGAAAAGAGGCGGAGCTGGATGAACTGCTCCAGGATACGGAGCTGGTTGGCATGATCGAGAAAATGTGCATGAAAAGCGATGTAGACCTTCCACGGTACCTCCAGTTTCTGATGGAGCAGAAAGTACCTGGAAATCTGCGACTCCATGAATTTGCGAAGCAGCTGGTCGCTCAGGCCATGAAGTCAAGGCCCTGGATTTTTCTTTAAATTCCAGATGTTTATTCCGTAAGTGGCAGATAAACCTGCGCGCCCGGTTTACACTGTTTCTTTGTTTCAGAAAGGCAGATCTTCAATATCCGCGCTTGGATGCTTTGCAAACCGATCCACCAGCATCGTGAGGATGTGCATCGGGCATTTCTCCGGATTCAGTAAATTGGCTTTTGCAGTCTCCGGAATCGCGCAGGCAGTCACGCCTGCTCAGTACCTTTCGGCATCTCACAAAGCAGAGAATTCTATCTGCCGACCACCATCCCTCGTTGTGCGCTTTCAACCGGGCTGTTGCCTGCCTCAACTTCTCCATGACAGAGGAAGGTGCGCAGGAATGCTTTCTGGTTGACCGCGCAGGTGACTGCTTCCTCAAGCTTTCCGCTGGGCCTGGTTTCGATCCGGGCAGAATGGTTGTCAATGGTTGTCAGTGATTGGCCTGATCTGTTCCTGCCGTTTGGCAGCAAGGTCGGCATGGGGATTGTCAGGCTTTCTGCCTCGTCCAGAATCCGGCCGCAGAATTCGTGGCCTTTCGAGCTTTCCATCGTCGCGCCCTTTGGCATGGTATTCAGCCACTGCCTGTGCATATGTCCCAGTTCCTGACCGGATTTCGCCTGGAATGCCATAGCTGCTGTAACCATCCCTTTGCAGTATTTCCACAGAAATACGTTTTCCGTCTCCCGGATGATTTCGGATCTGGCTTCTCTCTTTCCGATACACTTAAGCGGTTTGCCTTGCGCATGGACCGCTTTTCTCCAAAGTGCGTTGCGCCGGCAGATGGGCAGATGTGAGGACCATGGGCCTGGGTGGGGGAGCGGGTAAAAGTGCTATTTATAGATTTGCAGGGGGGATGGTAACTTTATAAGGTTTTATGGGGGAAATCTGTCTATGGACTGACATAAAACCAACTGCCCATTTTAAGGCCGGAAACAGCGGATTAACCGGGGCACAGACCTCGGTCAATGGGCAGGAAACGGAGTTACGGGGGCGTCATGAGCACGAATGTGACGCCAGATGGCAAATCAGAGCAGATCATTGGAATTCCATGCGACCTGTTCCGGACAT
>JAFSZW010000074.1 GCA_017458865.1 Clostridia bacterium | reverse complement strand
CTTCCCTCTGCCAGGCATCCATGGACGGTGCCGGCTTTTTCCCCGGTGCCTGTGCAGGCCTTGCACAGTCCGCAGAGCCCGAGGAGCACATCATCTCAATGCCATGCTCTACCGCAGGCAGGATGCTCTCAATGTTCTCCATGGCGGCCCGCTCGCTGCCCGGCAGATTTATGATCAGCGTCCGGCCGCACATGCCGGCCACGCCGCGCGACAGACAGCCTCTCGGCGTGATCTGCATGCTGGCACTGCGCATGGCCTCCGCCAGTCCTGGCGTCTCGCGGTCAATCACTGCAAGCGTTGCCTCAGGCGTCACATCCCGCGGCGAAAAGCCGGTCCCGCCGGTTGTCAGGACGAGCGGTATACTCTCTGCCGCACAGCTGCGCAGCTCCGCCTCAATCCGGTCGCGCTCATCCGGCAGGATCGCAGTCCTTACAACCGCATACCCCTGCCCCTCAAGAAGGCGGACCAGTGCCGGTCCGCTTGTATCCTCGCGCTCGCCGCGATATCCCTTGTCTGAAATGGTCAGCACTGCTGCCCTGATCTGCTTGTTCATCTTTCCTCCCTGAGGCTGTCTGCCTTATGTTCATCATCCGCCAGATAATAGTCACCGTGAATGCCGCCCGTCTTTTCCACCAGCCGGATATCCGTAATCTGCATATCCTTCTGAACCGCCTTGCACATGTCATACACGGTCAGGGCGGCAGTGGAAACCGCTGTCAGCGCTTCCATTTCAACGCCCGTCCGCCCCTGAGCGCGAACGGTCGCCGTAATGAGCACGGACTGCGTTTCCTCCTCCAGGGCGAGGGATAGATCAATCCCATTGAGCAGGATGGGATGGCACATGGGAATCAGGCGGCTTGTTTCCTTGGCACCCATGATGCCTGCCACCTGGGCAACGGTCAGCACATCGCCCTTTTTCATGCCGCCGCGGCGGATCAGGGAAAGCGTTTCGGCATTGACCCGGACGCGCCCCTGTGCCGTGGCCGTGCGCACGGTGGATTCCTTTCCGCCAACATCCACCATCCATGCACGGCCCTCATCATTAAAATGCGTGAAATCCTGTCGATCGTTTAGCATAAACTCTGTCAGCTCCCTGATGTCATCAAATCCAAAATGCGGCACCGGAAACGGGCCTGGACGGTCGGAAACAACGGCCAGATAATGCTCCGGCGGCTCCGGCAGAACGGTGCCCGCACCGGTTCGCTCGAGTCCAATCCGGGGAATCGGCGCATGCCTGAACCCCTCCACCAGACACAGATCGACCGGCGGCATCTGTTCAAGCGCCGCGGCGAGCTGCCCCTCCGGCGGCTTGCTCGTTTCAGGTCCAATCAGGATAACCGGTGTCGCACCGGCACGCCGGAGCAGATCTGAATCCTTGCCCGTTTCGCAGGGGGCGATGCCGTGCACATCGTGCTTTATGACACCGACCCGCAGTCCCCGGCCGGTCAGCGCCTGAATCAGGCGGACAAGCAGGGTTGTCTTGCCTGTCCCCGAGTACGCCGAAAACCCGATAACCCGCATCTCAGCCTCCAATCCGGTTCATGGGACGGCTGGCCTGACTGCGGGCATCATAGGACAGACAGTCATGCCGCTCCGGCTTGGCTGCTGCCGCTCTCATGAACGTCTCCCGCATCTCCTCAAGCGTCTGTCCCCGCACAGAATACTCAAGCGGTGCATGCAGACAGGGCTTGATTTTCCCGTCAGCCGTCAGCCTCAGGCGGTTGCACATTGCACAGAAATGGGCACTGAGCGGGGAAATAAGCCCGACCCTTCCCTGCGCATGCGGCAGACGGCCGACGCGGGCAACACCATCCTCCCCCTCCATGCGAAGCTCAGGCAGTGCCCGGAGAACCAGATCACATGACACGAACGCCTCCGGTCCGAACACGTACCTGTCCATCATGGGCATGAGCTCAATAAAGCGCACATCCAGCGGATAACGCTGCGTCAGCTCTGCCAGCGGCCGGATCTCCGTGTCATTGAATCCGCCAATGAGCACCGTGTTGATCTTAACCCGCTCAAACCCGGCCGCAAGCGCCGCCTCAATCCCCCTGAGGGCGTCCTCAAGGGACCCGATTCGGGTAATGAAACGGTACCGCTCCGGATTCAGCGTATCCAGGCTGATGTTCACCCGCCTGACGCCTGCCGCACGAAGGGACGGCGCCAGTTCCGGCATGCGCAGGCCATTGCTTGTCATGCACAGTTCCCGGATGCCCGGCACTGCCGCCGCTTTTTCGCAGATGGAAAGGATGTTGCGCTTGACCAGCGGTTCCCCGCCGGTAATGCGCACCTTGGTTACGCCAAGCTGTGCCGCGGCTGTTACCGCCAGTATCATTTCCTCCTCGGTGAGCATATCCTCATGCCGCTTTTTGCAGATTCCCTCTGCCGGCATGCAATACTGACACCGAAGGTTGCACAGTTCTGTCACCGAAAGACGCAGATACGTGATGCTGCGTCCAAACAAATCCTGCATAACCGGACCTCAATATCGCCCAAACGTGCAGTTTGGGAAATGGCACTGGGCGCACATCTGACAGAGCCCGCCGTCACCGAGACGAATGAGGTCCGCTTTCGTGATGCGCTCGCCGCTGTAAATCTGAGGCAGGAGCACATCTAAAATGGTCGTCGGCAGCGAAATCGCCGCACCGGGGACCCCCAGAATCGGGATACCCCCGAGATAGGCCAGCAGTGTCATGTTCCCCGGCTGCGCGGGCACGCCATGGGTCACCACCTCTGCCCCCAGCTGCCGGATGGCTGTCGGCGTCAGGTCATCCGGATCCACCGACATACCGCCGGTGAAGATCAGAAAGTCCGCGCCGGCAGCAAGATGCGCCTGTGCCGCCTTTGTAATCATGTCAAGATCATCATCGCACAGGGTAACCCCGACGATCTCCCCGGGATACCTGGCCAGTTTGGCCCGCACAACCGGCTCAAACCTGTCCTGAATCCGGCCGCTGTATATCTCGGAGCCAGTGACCACAACGCCGGTGCGGCGCGGCAGATAGGGCAGGAGGCGCAAAAGCGGCCGCTCTCTGCACAGATTCTCCGCCTCGATAATCTGCGTTTCCTGGGTTACCAGGGGCACAATGCGCATGCTGGCCAGCCGCATGCCCGGCTCCACCGGATAGTGATCCGGCAGGGTCGTAATGGTAATATCGCCTATCGCATTAATCTGCCGCAGCAGATCCGTATCCACCCGGAAAAGTCCTCTCCCGTCGGCCATGAGCAGCACCTTGCCCTCGGACGGCCCGGTATAATGCGCCATAGGCACCGGCGCCATGGCTGCCATGCGCAGTGCGCAGTCTTCCTCATGCAGTTCCCCTGCATTGCTTTCCCAGATAAAGACGGTCCGTTTGCCCAGATCCAGCAGCTTTGGAATATCCGCCTCAGTAATCATATGTCCACGTTTGAAGGCTGCGCCCTTGAAGCCGTCCCGCATGGCAGTGACATCGTGGCAGAGCGTCAGCCCAACGGCATTTTCCACCTTAACCTTTTTCATATCTGAAATCCTTTCAGGATGGTTCCCGCCGGAAGCGGGCCCGATCCGGCCGGTACAATCGCCATAACGTCACAGCCAATGAGGCCGGACAGCATCTCGTTTCCCTGCGCCGCCGGCAGCGCCAAACAGCAGCGCCCGTCCCGCACAGACAGCCGTCCGTGCAGGAAGCGCACAGCAGGGCTCTGCTTGTCAAACGGCTGCAGCAGCGTCACCTCGATCATGTTCTGGCAACAGTCCCGTTCTCCGCACAGACGGCGAAACGCCGGCAGTGCTACTGCATAAAAATTCGTCATTGCGCTGGCAGGATTCCCAGAAAGGCCGCAGACCAGCTTCCCATTATGGATACCATAGCAGCAGGCCTTCCCCGGCTTCATATCCACGCCCCGGAACAGAATCCGGACGCCGGCCAGTTCCATTGCCGAGGGCGTCAGATCGTAGTCCCCGACCGAAACCCCGCCGGTCAGGATCAGAGCATCGCAACGCGTAAGGCCCCCTGTAATCCGGTCGGCAATCGCCGGCCGTTCATCCATTACACTGCCCAGGGAAATGACCTCGCACCCGAGTTCTTGCAAAATCGCAGTAAACGCGTATCGGCTTGAATTGTAAATCCCGCCCGGCGTTCTCATCTCTCCCGGTTCCACCAATTCCGCGCCTGTAGATATAAGGCCCACGCGGGGCCGGCGGATGACCTCAGGCAATACCTCATTCTGCGTGGCCAGCGTACCCATGAGTCCGGCATCTATCCGCGTCCCGGCCTCACACAGCACGGTTCCTCTTTGCACATCCTCGCCGGCATTCACAATATTGCTGCCCGGCTTGAGCGGCTCAAAGATGGTCACCGTGTCATCTGTGAAAGACGTCTTCTCAAACGGGATGACCGCATCTGCCCCCTTCGGAATCATGGCGCCGGTCAGAATCTTTGCCGCGGTTCCGGGCCGGATCGGCACACGGCCGATAGTACCCGCCGGAATCTCTTCAAGCACGCTCAGCGTCACCGGGTGCTCGCGCGATGCCGCCGCGGTGTCCGCCGCGCGCAGCGCATACCCGTCATAGGGAGAGCGGTCAAAGGGCGGTACATCCTCCCCGGCCACAAGCGTCCGCGCCAAAACGCGCCCATTGGCATTCGCAAGCCAAACCGTCTCCGCCGGCAGAGCATCTACTGCCCCAAGCAGGAGATCCCGTCCCACCATCCAGCTGATCACGCTCATTTCAGACATCACTCGTCCTCCAGTATCATAATCCCCTTTACAGGAAATCCAACGGGCAGCTCTGCCCGGCGAATCTCCTGCCAGGTTTTCTTGTCCAGTTCCATCCCGATGGGCACCCGTCCCGGATGCTCAGAGGGCGTCAGCAAGATGGTATAGGAAAAGGGATTCTCTATCTCCTCCACCACGCGGCACTGAACCGTATTCTCATCGCAAAACGGAATCACGTCGTGCATCCGGACGCCCACCGAGGAACAGCCACCGGCACTGTCCGGCACCGTGACCGAAAGCGAGATGTTCCAGTCCTCCGCCACTATCCTGTCCTTTGACAGGATTCGCATTGCGGATATGTTCTTGCACCCCGTCAGGCGCGCACCGGAAACCGTCCGCGGTCTGGCAAACACCTCATGCCTGCCGCCCATCGCCTCAATCTGTCCATGCTCCATGACCGCAATGTGATCCGACAGGCGGTACACCTCATCCCGGTCATGACTGACCAGCAGTACAGGTCCCGAAAAATCGCGGATCACCTGCCGGACTTCCCGTTCCATCTGAAACCGCAGATGCACATCCAATGCGGAAAACGGCTCATCCAGCAGCAGCACATCCGGTTCATTGATCAGGATGCGGGCCAGCGCGGTTCGCTGCTGCTGACCGCCGGAAAGCTGGCCAGGCAGGTGCTTTTGAAGGCCCGTCAGCTGCATTCTTTCAATCATTTCCGAAACGCGCCGGTCCGCATCCCGGCGATCCCGAAGGCCGCACCGGATGTTCTTTTCCACCGTCATGTTCGGAAACAGTGCATACTGCTGGAACAGGTAGCCGACATGCCGCTGCTGCGGGGTCAGACAGATGTGCTTATCTGAATCGAACAGCACACGGTCCCCAAGCGCGATGCGTCCCCTGTCCGGCCGCTCTATGCCCGCGATGCACTTAAGTGTCATGCTTTTCCCGGCGCCCGAGGCCCCCAGGAGTGCGGTAACGCCCTCAGATGCCTCAAAGACGACCCGGAGGGAAAAACTGCCCAGTTTCTTTTCAATATCAACGGAAAGTGCCATATCAGCCACGGCTCCTTCCTGTCCGCTGTTTCTTTTCCAGCATGTTGACCGCCAGCAGAACGACCGCTGAAATGGCCATATTCACCATGACCCAGCGAAAGGCCAGCGCATCATCATTGGTCCGCCACAGCTGATAGACCGTCGTTGAAATCGTCGCCGTCCTGCCGGGCGTATAGCCGGCGATCATGGACGTGGCGCCATATTCCCCCAGCGCACGCGCAAAGGCCAGCACCGTTCCGGCAAGAATGCCCTGACGGCAGCCCGGCATGCGCACATGCCAGAAAATATACGTATTGGACAGGCCCAGCGTCTGTCCCGCATAGGCCAGTGTTTCATCAAAGGATTCAAAAGCGCCGCGCGCTGTCCGGTACATAAGCGGAAAAATCACCACGGATGTGGCAAAAACCGCCGACCACCAGACCATGGTCAGACGGATCCCAAAGGTCCCAAGCATAAACGCGCCGAGTACCCGTTTGGGACCCAGCAGGCGCAGCAAAAGATACCCGACAACTGTAGGCGGCAGCACCAGCGGCAGCGTCAGGAATACATCCAGGACGCCCTTGACAAGACGCGGCGTACGGGAAATCCAGTACGCTGCCGCAATGCCCAGAAAAAAGACAATGACGGTGCTGATACCTGCAATACGAAGGGAATTAAACAACGGAAACCAGTCCACGGCATTCCCCTTTCGCAGCAAAGGCAGGGGCACAGACCTGTCCCTGCCGGTCAGTTTTTACCTGCTTATCGGCGTGAATCCCACTGCTTCAAAGACCGCACTGGCCTCGGGGCCCGTCAGGTACTCGAGGAACGTCTTTGCCGCCGCTTCGCTTTTCGTGATGTTCAGAACGGCCGCAGGATAAATCACCTGTCCGCACATTTCCGCCGTCGCCGTATCCACGACATCAAGGCCTGCTGAGCAGGCATCTGTTCCATAAATGATGCCGCAGTCAACCGCCGCCTCAGAAACCTGCGTGGTCACCTCTTTCACGTTTGTCCCGTACGTGAGTACACCGGCTTTGGCCAGCGCATCCTCGTTAAGGCCATAATACGCAAGGATCTTCTGGGTATACTGTCCCACCGGAACATCCGCGTTTCCCATTGCCAGGAGGACACCGCCTGCTTTCAGACGCTCTGCCAGGTCCTTAAATGACTCAATGGCGGCCGGATTCCCCTCCGGCACAGCCAGTGCCACCTTGTTTTCAAGCAGATTGATCCGCGTACCCTCAAGGACAAAATCCAGCCGATCCGGGTTTGCGCTTTCATCCCTGCTGATATCCAGCTGATTCATCTGTTTTGGCGCAGCGGAAATAAAGAGATCGCAGTCCGCACCCTCCTGAATCTGCGTCTTCAGCGTCCCGGAGGAATCAAAGTTAAACACCAGCGTTACCTCCGGCGCCGTCTCCTTATACAGCTCTGCGATCCGGGTAAGCGTCTCCGTCATGGAAGCAGCCGCGAACACAACCAGTTCGCTGCTCACATCCGCCAGTGCTGTCGTGCTCAGCATGAGCAACAGCAGCAATGTAAGAGACATCATGAGGATTTTTTTCATAGTTTGCCTCCTTGTCAT
>JAFSZW010000073.1 GCA_017458865.1 Clostridia bacterium | reverse complement strand
GAGATCCGGCAAAGGAACTGGAACAGGCCATCCTGAATACCAGAACCTGGGTTTCGAAGGGGATGCTCCTGTGCTTTGAACCGGATGGCGCCGGCTGGCGCTTTACGCTTGAGGACGTGCACAAGCCGGGATTTAAGGCCGGCGAAAAGTGGGTCATGACGCTGCGCGGTGCTGAGGCAGAGAAGGCCTATGAGCTCCCTCAGACGGGCATATGGCTTGGTGAAGATGAGATGCCCGCAGGACCGGTCCTGATTGCGAAGCTGTTTTGTGACCTGCCGGTGCTTGAAAACCTGATCTGCGTATCGCCTGTTCTCCGCCGGGATAATATGCCCTGATATGGATCAGCCGGTGAACAGCCGCGGGAAATGTGGTATTATTTACAAAGGCCACGGAAAACGTGCGCAAAATGGGCTGTGAGACGCATAAGTGGCACAGCACATCGAAAGACATGATGGAGGTGTAAACCATGATGCTCATTAAGAATCATGCCTCTGATCAGAGTGACATTATTGAGAAGATGATTGTTGCGGCCATTGATGCATATCATGACATCTACGAATCGCCGCTTCACGATTTGGAGATCATCGTCTGCCAGGATGCAGCAGAACTGAACCGTCGGACGATGCAACATACAGGGAAACCGGACGACAGAGGCAATTATGACGGCGTATTTCTGGCCCCGCACAACCAGCAGGAGTCCTTCCGAATCCTTCTGCTGGCAAAGGATGAAGCGATTGTTGGAGCAAAACGATACTTCAGTGAAGTCGAAAAAGGAAGCCGCCGCGATGATGATCTGCCAGATGAGGAGCGGACGAAACGGGGACTGGAACTTGCGGCATTCTGTCAATTTGTTGAGATGCTGCAACATGAGTATTCACATCTGTGCAGCTATGAGAAGTACATGCAGGTGACCAACTGGAAAGATCCATTAATTACAATGCACAGCCAGGACTACCATCTGTACGATGAGGTCATTGCCCGGTATCGCGGAACCTACGCCATGCTTTCAATGATGAAACCATATCTGGAACTGAACTTGATCTATTCCATCTGGCTGCACTATTTCGACAATCTGTTCGGCAGCGTACAAAAAATGACAACGGTTTTGGGGGAATTCCTTGATAAAAGACGGAACGAGATTGAGACTTACATGCTTGGCTATATGCGCATGGCCGGAAAAAGCGGCAAACAGGCTGTAAAAGAGATGGAAGATGAGCTTGGGCATCCACTTGAGTACAGAGACGAATGGATCAGCAAAGGCAAACCGAAACTCTCGAAAGTAGAAGCGGCAGAATACATGCTGTGTGATGACTTTGATGACCCCAAGATGAATGAGGACGTCTACCGGACGGTTGCGCCGCTGCTGTATTTTGCCAGAAATCCATATGCGACTTATGAAGGGGCTCAGTTTGAGGGATTCGTTCACGCATACTATGACTACCTGTGCAGGGAAACCGGGCAGAAAACAGTGAAAAGAAATCTGGAACTGCATTCCGCAATGGACAAGCCGTTCTATTTGCAGGTAGATCTCATGAAAACCAGAGAGGACGTCAATCAATTCAATGAACTGTTTAAGAAACTGCTGATGATTTAGGAATAAAAGAAGGCAGGGGCAGTATTTGCCCCGTCCTTCTTCGTGTTCGGGATGCCTCTTATACACTGTCTGCCTTATCGCCGGAGATGCCGCAGATTTTCCAAAATTTACTCATTGACAGAGGCAGAGGAAAGTGTTTTTCTTTGCGCACAGGGGAGCTTGTAGTGACAGGCTGAGAGGAAGGTATGACCTTCGACCCTCTTACCTGATGCGGGTAATGCCGCCGTAGGGAGAGAGATTTTCGTGCATTTATTGCAGCGTATCGCTTTTCCATGGCGATACGCTTTTTTATTTGCGTGGGAAACAGGTCTTGAACCTGTTTTCAGGGAGACAGGTATGCTCGGAGAGATCATTGGCAGGGTTCGCAGCCGGCACCCGCTGGTGCACTGCATTACCAATTATGTGACGGCAAATGACTGTGCCAATCTGCTGCTGGCCAGCGGCAGCTCGGCTATCATGGCAGATGCGCCGGAGGAGGCAGCCGAGATAACTGGCATGTGTGACGGATTGGTCATCAACATGGGGACGCCAAACAGGGCCAGGCTGAGCGCCATGATGAATGCCGGACTGGCAGCCAATACGCTTTCGCATCCGGTGGTGCTTGACCCGGTTGGCGTCGGCGGCTCTGCCATGCGCCAAAGTGCCGCGCGGAATATGCTGTCAAATATCCGGTTTGCTGCGATACGGGGCAATATCTCTGAGATCCGGACACTGGCGGAGGGGACGGCAGCGCACCGCGGCGTGGACGCGGATATTGACGCCGTTTCCGCGGAACGCGCTGCCATACAGCTGTCGCTTGACACCGGCGCGGTAGTCCTGGTGACTGGTGAAACGGATTTTGTCACAGATGGCAGGCAGTCCTTTCGCTGCACAAACGGGCATCCCATGATGCGGCTCGTTACGGGCACCGGATGCCAGCTCTCTGCCTTTCTGGGTGCGTGTCTGGCGGCCAATGCAGAAAAGCCGCTGATGGCAGCGCTGGCAGCGGTTTGCACGATGGGCTTATGCGGGGAAACGGCATTTGCACGCCTGCGCCCTGAGGACGGAAACGCCACACTGCGCAATTTCATCATAGATGCGATGTATCACATGACGCCGGAGATGCTGGAGGAAGGAGCCCGATATGACATTTATCCCTGATTTCCTGAGGCTGTATGCTGTCACGGACCGCACATGGCTGAGGGGCGCTTCGCTGGCAGAACATGTCGAGATGGCACTCGATGGGGGTGTCACCATGGTGCAGCTTCGCGAGAAGGCAATGGATGAGACGGCGTTATTGCGGGAGGCCATTGAACTGAAACAGCTCTGTCACCGGTACAATGTGCCGCTGCTGATCAACGACAACGTCCAGATTGCCATGCGAAGCGGCGCAGATGGCGTGCATCTGGGACAGGATGACATGAATGCCCGGACGGCCAGGAATATGCTCGGCAGGGACAGCATCATCGGCGTGACGGCAAAGACCGTTAAGCAGGCTGTAAAGGCACAGGAGGACGGCGCTAATTATCTTGGCAGCGGCGCAGTGTTCGGTTCAACGACAAAACAAAACGCGAAGCCCATGGATATGGAAACGCTGCGTGCAATCTGCCGCGCGGCCGCCATTCCCGTAGTCGCAATAGGCGGCATCTGCCAGGACAACCTCGCGCAGCTGACCGGAACAGGGATTGCCGGTGTGGCCGTCGTTTCCGGCATATTTGCCGCGGACAATATCAGGGAGGCGTGCCGGACACTCCGGGAAACTGTGGACCGGATGTGCTGACACCTGCCTGAAACCACAATCTGGCATGACAATTGGCATGTCAGATGAATGGCTTTTTCACTGTTACTTTACTGCTACTCAGGAAGGGAGGACATAACACTGCTCGTGCAGAGCCCGTCAGAGGGGGAGCGCCCTGTGATGCGTAAACAGCGATGGGAAGCCGTGTTCCGGCGTGAGAGGAGACCAGGGAGTCTCGACCGTGCAGCAGATCAAGCGGGATTATGCTGTTCCCATGAGGGAGGCTGTTTTTTGCATGCGCTGCCGCCCTCCGCGAGTTTTGAAAGGAGCATTGTTTATGAATCACAATCGTACTTTTCGTCTGACACTTGCCGGTATTCTCGTTGCTGTCGCCGTGGTTGGCAGCCTGATTTCCTTCCCGGTTTTTGGCAGTAAATGTTCGCCAGTGCAGCACATGGTCAACGTGCTTTGCGGCGCGTTGCTGGGGCCCGGATACGCGCTTGCGGCCGGTTTCCTGGCGGCACTGATCCGAAACCTGACCGGTCTGGGCAGCCTGCTGGAATTCCCGGGCAGCATGTGCGGCGCGCTGCTTTGCGGCCTCGTGTGGAAATATACGCGG
>JAFSZW010000003.1 GCA_017458865.1 Clostridia bacterium | reverse complement strand
TGGTCAGTGTGCTGAGACGGATTGCTGCATGGAATTTGCAGAGGGCAACGCTTGCAACTGATGGAAAGCAGTATCATTCAAAGGCGAATGCGTATCACTGCCAATATTCAGCATTGGCATTTATCGTTGTGCATGCCTGAAAAGATCGGATGAAGAGATGTCTTGCTGCAGGCAATAGCAAGATACCGCTCATAAGCACTTGATGGAACCAGACGGGTATACAGCCTATTCATAGCGGTGGCCTTTGGCCCGTCATCAAAGCAGAAATTCCTGGAAAGGGAAAGCAGGGCAGCGATGATTGACTGGCTCTCTGGGCGCATATGTGACAGACAGCCTGTTTGGGCCGGAGGAAACTGAAACCAGCGGGAAACGCGGAACAGACGGAATAGCTATCTCGCAACGTGTGGAAATCACTTAACATGCTGCAGGCTTGGCGTGTCAGGTGATCTATCACTTGTTTGGGGATGGGCCCGCTTTATCCCGGTAATAGGGATAATGCGGCAGGAAAGACAGGAACTGCTGAGGCCCTTGGGCGGCGGAACCGGCCATGAAAAGCGTACAGGAGGTGCCAGAAATGAAGCTCTTTCGCTCAAGAGAAGGCGTGCAGATGCCGGAAAATGGGGCGTTTGCGTCACAGGCAATGGTGGATTTTGCAGCGGAGAACTGGAAACTGAATCAGGGGCTGGAGCGGGCTGTCCTTGAAATGGAGCCCATGGCTGCAGAGCGGTTTCTGAATCAGTTCGAGTGGTATCAGCGAAAGGTGCAGGCGATGCTGGATGAGGCAGGGCTGAGCATAGTTGATTTAACCGGCATGGAGTACAGTGCAGGGATGGCGGTGAGCCCGCTGAACCTCGAGGATTTTCCGAACCGTCCGGATGCCGTGTTTCGGATTGCTCAGATGGTTGACCCGATCATCATGCAAAATGGACAGGTCAGAAAAACCGGCACAGTGATGCTGAGTGAGGAGATTTGACGGGGTATGCGGTATATTGGCATAGATCTTGGAACGACAAACAGCGTAATCGCATCGTTTGACGGCAGCGAAACCAGAGTGTTTAAGAGCCCGGAACAGAATGATGTGACGCCGTCTGCTATCTATGTGGACAGACACGGACACCGGTTTTTCGGCAGGCGCGCATATGAGATGGCACCGGCGGATGAGAAAAACGCGGTCACCCTGTTTAAGCGCTATCTGGGCACGAATATGACATTCACACTGGAGAATACCGGTGAGACGCTGACGCCGGAGGCGTGCGGCGCGGAGATTCTGCGGCTGCTTGCCGGGTATCTGCCGGAGGACTGGCAGAGCGATACAGGAACTGTGATCACGGTACCTGCGGCATTCAATCAGGTGAAAAAGGATGCCACGATGAAAGCAGCTGAGCTGGCGCATCTTGGCAATGTTGCCCTGATGCAGGAGCCGGTGGCAGCGGTTATGAGCGTCATGAAACAGGCAAATGACGGCATCTTTCTCATCTATGATCTGGGCGGCGGCACGTTTGATATATCTGTTGCGGAATACGTGGGCAATCATGTGAACCTGCTTGCCCAGGGCGGGAAGGAGATGTGCGGCGGACGCGACTGGGACCGCCTGCTTTGGCGGGAGATTGTGTATCCCTGGCTGAGACAGCATTTTCATCTGCCGGATGACGCGGACCGGAGTCAGGCATACCGCAGACTGCGGCAGCTGGCGCTGTTTGCGTGTGAGCAGGGCAAAGTGGAACTCTCAATGCGCGAATCGTCCTGTATCCAGATGGATGAGCGGATGATCGGGCAGACGGACCTGGATGGCAGGGAGATCTATCTGGACGTTGAGATTACGCGGGATCAGCTGACCCGGCTCATAGATGATCTCATGCTGACAACGGTACAGGTGACCAGGGAGACCATCCGGAAAGCCGGCATCCGCCAGGAAGACATCCGGAAAATCGTCTTTATCGGCGGACCAACGGTATATCCGCCATTGCAGGAATATGTCATGGGGGCCCTTGGCATTTCTGAAAAAGGCGAGGCCAATCCCATGACGGCCGTCGCTGAGGGCGCTGCCATTTATGCTGAGTCCATTGACTGGAGCTCGCAGCTGCACGGCCGCCAGGGGAATGTTGAGCAGGCATCTGAAAGCGACTATGAAATCCGGTATGAACGCAGAGTATCTGCGGATAAGGCCAGAGTGGCAATTATTCACAAGGGGACTGAGCGGTTTCAGGCGGAGATCACATCGGAGATGGACGGATGGGTCAGCGGGAAAACATCGTTTACAGGCCGAGGGGTCCTGACGGTCCCGCTTACCGTGCGCGGCGAGAATCATTTCAGGATTCATCTGTACGACAGAGAAGGGCGTCAGGTCCCGATTTCATCGGACCTGCTGACCATCCATCATGTGCTGGCAACGGTAAAGGCAATACCGGCCTCGCAGACAATCGCGCTCAAGGTGCTTGACCGCGTTGGCGGCAGGGCGGTGCCGGTCTATCTGATCCGGGAAAACGAACAGCTCCCCAAGCGCGGCACGGTGACGCTACATGCAGGACAGCGGCTTGTGGCCGGCAGCAATGCTTCCCTGGTCTTTACGCTCTGGGAAGGGGACATTGTGGATCCCATTGAGGATAACCGGTATATCGGGACCTACCGGATCCCCGGTGTCAGCTTTTCATCCGGCGTGATCGCTGTCGGCGCGGACATTCTGTGCGAGTATGAGATCAATGAGGCCGGCCATTTGCGGCTCGGCGTCACGGTCCCGTCAGTCGGTGCTGTTTTTGCCAGTCAGAACTTTTACAGCAGCAAAGAAGGGACAACGGAC
>JAFSZW010000072.1 GCA_017458865.1 Clostridia bacterium | reverse complement strand
ATGACCGGCAACGTCATAGGCCAACGGGACGCAGATCTGGCGTATCGTCAGGGGATTACGTTCACAGTGCTCAGTGCGCTCATTGGTGTGCTGGCCGGTGGCATCATTCTGCTGTTGTCGCCGTTAATCATTGGGGCATACAACATCACAGAGGAGACGCGCAGGATTGCGTTTCTGCTCATTGATGCGGTCTCCATCATGGTGGTGTTCCAGACCATGCAATCCATGCTGACCAAGGGTGTTTTGCGGGGAGGCGGGGACACGCGATTCCTGATGATTGCGGACATCGCATTCATGTGGATCTGCTCGATTCCGCTCGGTTATCTGACCGCTTTCGTCTGGCAGATGAACCCTTTCTGGATTTACGTACTAATGAAAATTGACTATATCATCAAAACGATCTGGTGTCTGATCCGGCTGTTTCAGAAAAAGTGGATTAAAATGGTGGCACGGGATGCAGAGAATGTCTGAAAACGGTCACCAGGGCATCGAAAGAAAAAGGCCGGCACTTACCGGTCTGGCAGGGAGGATCAAATGAGCAACAATAAGGGTGGCCAGGAGAAACTGTGGAACCGAAATTATATCATGGTCCTGTTGGTCTGTACGCTCAGTGCGTTTTCCTTTTACACGAACCAGACAATCTTATCAAAGCATCTGACCACGGGAATCGGGGTCAGCATAACGCTTGCCGGTACGATTGTTGGCCTCTTTTCCCTGACGTCACTGTTCTGCCGTCCCTTCTGCGGTCTCATGGCGGACCGTATGAACAAGGTCCTGCTGATGACCCTCAGCAATGTACTGATGACCGTAGGGCTTATCGGTTTTGCTTTGCAAAGAGTGTTCCGCTCTTCATCGTCATGAGGATCATCAACGGCATCGGGTTTGCCATTGGCAGCACGGCTCAGGTGGCACTTTGCACCTGTTTCATCCCTGAATCCCGGATGGGAGAGGGCATCGGCTATATGGGGCTCAGCATGGTCCTGGCTTCCGCTACGGCGCCTGGTCTTGGTATTGCCATCAGCCAGAGTTTTGGTATGCGCGCTGTTTTTCTGGTCTCAGCCTGCATGCCTGTGGTCGGCTGTATTCTGCTGGCTTTCATGCGCAGTGATGCGGCACGTCCCAAACGGGAAAAACGCTTCATCCGGCTGGAGGATATCCTGGAGTGGCGTGCCTGGGCATTCTCCCTTTGCGGCGGCATGTTTTCGTTCATTAATGGCATCATCAATGCATACATTGTGCTCTATTCCGATCTGAGAGGCATTGCAGATATCAGCCTCTATTTTACGGTTTATGCGATCTGCCTGTTCATCGTCCGCCCGCTTTCCGGTAAGCTGATGGACAAAAAGGGCATTCGTCTGACCGTTCTGCCGGCAATGCTGCTCACTGCCGTATCCATGATCGTACTGAGTCAGGGCACATCTTTTGCCATGATCATCCTTTCCGCTATTCTGCGGGCTATTGGCCAGGGGACAGCACAGCCATCCCTCCAGGCTGGCTGCATCAATTACATCGGCCGTGACCGCAGCGGCGTAGCAACCAGTACCTATTATCTGTTTGGCGATGTGGGTCAGGGCGTAGGACCCATGCTGGGCGGTATTGCGCTTGAAATGATCGCCGGCATCGGTGGATATCAGTTCCTGTTCTATGTCTGTGCTGCACTCCTGGTGCTCGGATTTTTCATCTTTGAACACTTTACACGCACAAAGACACTTCGGTGATACACCTCCTTATACTGACGCATCCGGCAATATGCCGGATGCGTTGTTTTATGTGAAAGGCGAGCGCAGGAGCCCCGGAATTGATTGAAATCTGCGCAGTTCAGCGGGCAGGATACAGCCAAAGCCAGGGAGGGTCTCGTGATGTGAACACGGAGGAAGGTGAAAGCCAAACCTTGACTGAATACTGGAAATCCTGAACGTCGATTTGATCCTTGGCTGACCACCGGAGCTAATTCCAGACAAAGACCGAATCAGTGCGTATGCGATCTGTAGGCACGAGCAATGTGGAGAACAATTCCTTCTCGTTGGAGATGGGCCACTGTCCGTTGCCTGCGACTTATTGCTGAAAAAAACTGATATTTCAGCCCATGACATGGCAGAAACCGTGTAAGAGTAAAGGCTGATTTAAGGTTCATGTGCTATAATTCAGATGATATCGTGCAGCGAAAGCGTAAGTCCGGATATCCGATTTAGATGAAGGAGGATATCTCTATGAGGAAACTGATGTTTTTTTTGACCTGTGCCATTCTGCTTATATGCGTATTATCCTGTGCTTTAGCAGAGTCAGGCAGTCTTTCAGCCGACGATATGATCGTCAGCGTGAAATCCTACGGATTTGTGGATCTTGAGGGTGCAAAGGTTTCGGCAATTATTGTCGAATATGCTGTGCCTGTAGAGGGTGCGAACCTTGAAGCGGACAGCTTCTCCATT
>JAFSZW010000071.1 GCA_017458865.1 Clostridia bacterium | reverse complement strand
GATCAGGCCAACGGAGATACGAAGGAGACCGTAGAAGATGAGACTGCTCACAATGAGATTCAGGATCAGGCGTGTTATCTCGCTCGACAGATAGGTTTCAAGCACCGCGGTCTGTGTTGTGTAGACAGAGACAAGCGCCACAGTCAGATTGACGACGCGCAGTGCATGGTTCAGCGTCGCCTTGTCTCTGCGGTTTCTGATGGCGCCGATGAACAGCACGATAAAGCGGATGAGGGAGAACAGAATCAGGAAAAACAGGATGAACGGATGGTAATGCATCGAATGGTTCCGGATGATGGTTTCCGCAATGATGCCGATAAAGGCCAGATTGACGGAGAGCAATGCGATGCCGGAGGCCAGGCAGATTCTGGCTTCCCGCAGCGCCAGCGGATGTGGTTCGAGCGGTCGTTGGATCAGCCGCTGCATTTCAAGTGCGGTAAACAGACGGACAATGGCCAGGACAAAGTTATAGATGCCCAGCGTCATAAACCATCTGGTGTTTCCAAAAAGACCGGAGATAATGCAGAAAAGCGTAAAGGCAAGGCTGATGCCGAATGCCAGATAGAGAGAGGCATCTGTCAGCTTTTCCGGTGTTGTGATGATTTCCTCCAGCTTTGGATGCGCTTCAAGATATGCGTCGATTTTCTTTCGGATCAGTTTCAAGGTGTTCTCCTTTGGTCAATACGGAGATTTGGAATCATTCCGGCATCTGCTGTCGGATTCGGCGCCAGCTGTTAAAAAAATAGAGAATCTCAAATGTTGAGGTTATGCCCCAGGAAAAGATGTAGAGCAGATACAGGGATGGAATGGTATGGAAGTGGGCAAAGATCGTTTTGATCCAGATAATTCGAAATACGCAGGACCCAAGGATAACGGAGATGGTTGGGACAGTCGTCAGTCCAAAGGACCTGGATGCGGCTATGGTACAGTCCATGAAGGCCGAGAATGCGTAGGAAAAGGACATGATATTGAGGCGGCTGAGCCCGCACTCAATTACAGCAGGATCCGATGTGAAAATGGACAGGAACTGAGGGCCTGCCAGGAAAAGCAGCAAACCGAGGACGAAGGCACTGCCAAATGACCATCCGAGAGACCAGAGATACGAATGGATGACGCGCTGCCGTTTTCCGGCACCATAATTCTGACTCATAAAGCTGGAGCAGGCAATATAGAAGGCGTTCATGGTCTCGTAGACGATACTGTCTGCATTGGCGGCTGCGGCATTTCCGGCAACCATGGTGGCATCAAAGCTGTTGACGCCGGACTGGATAAACAGATTGGCAAGCGGGAAAATGGCAGTCTGGAAACCGGAGGAGAGGCCGATGGACAGGATTGCGTGCGCTTTTTCGGGTGTAATCCGGAGGGCTTTCAGGCGGATGCCATAGCAGTCATCCTCTCGCATCAGAGAGGTGACGATCAGGGCAGCCGCCATGATCTGAGAGACTGCGCTGGCGACGGCGACGCCTGCCACATCCCAGTGACAGATGATGACAAAAAACAGATTGAGGAGGACGTTGACCAGTCCGGCCAGGGACAGGAAGAACAGTGGACGTCTGGTGTTGCCGACGGCATCATAGACGGCACTGCCGAAATTATAGAGGGCCATGGCCGGCATGCCGAGGAAAAACAGACGGACGTAAAGGACCGCACTGTCAAGCAGCTCCGGTTTTGTTCCGAACAGGGTGAGGATAAACCGGGCAGAAAGGCATCCGAGGAGACAGATGACTATGCCCAGCAGGAGAGCGATAATCAGGGCTGTATGGACGGATTCCTGCGTGCTTTTAGCATGTCCTGCGCCATAGTGCCGGGCAATCAGTACATTGATGCCTGCACCCATGCCGATCAGAAAAGCGGTAAAGAGGGAGACCAGCTGAGCGGTGGAACCAACAGCACCCAGTGCGGATGATCCGGCAAAGTGCCCGACGACAGCGATGTCCGACATGTTGAAGATGACCTGAAGCAGGTTGGACAGGATGATCGGGACAGAGAAGAAAAAGATGTTTCTGCCGATGGGGCCCTCTGTCAGGACGACAGCAGATTTAGATGCGGACATAAAGCAGCCTCGATAAAATACGGTAAATGGTTAAAACGGCGATATTCTAGCACCATGCACATGCATTTTCAAGAGTGAAAATGGCTTGGAATGCGGCCTGTTTTCGGCTGCTTTCGGCAGATCCAGCTGCTTTTCCGGGACCGTACGTTGAAACTTTGTGCAAGGTAGGATATAATGAGATCCGGGCGGTAAATCACAGATGTTGCGGCTTAAACGGGTCCTGGCCTGCGCTGGCAGGGAGTATGGATCCGATGGTATCCGGGACGGCAAAACTTCTCAGATGCATCAAACAAAATAAAAGAAAAGTGCCGACCCGTATTCAGAAGGAAAGGAATAATGATGAGATGATTATCCTGCAGGGAATTGCGAGAATGCTCCTGTCAACCGAGCTTGGGAAGACGATCAGTTCTTTTTTCTCCGGCAAGCCGAGTATAGAGATGAATGAGGGAACATCCTATATTCTTGTGGTGATTATCCTTGTGATCATATTGCATGCATTGACGGAAAGCATCGCAAGACGCGGTCAGCGCGAACGGAGCATCCAGGAATGCTGGCGGGGAAAATCACGGTTTGTTTCCGCATTTCTGGCGCTTGCATTCGGATTTACCGGTGCACATCGATTCTATCTGCGCTGCATCATCACCGGAATTCTGCAGTGTGTGGGATCTGTTGCCTTTGTGATTGGCGCATGGCTGCTTGGCTCATCTGACATGTTTGCATTCCTCAGATTGGATGATAAG
>JAFSZW010000070.1 GCA_017458865.1 Clostridia bacterium | reverse complement strand
GATCATCCTCATCCTCAAGGTCCTTGATGATAATCTCGTTCCGGTTCTTATCCAGAACGGTGACGTTCAGGCTCAGTGACTCAAGCTCCTTGATCAGGACCTTGAAGGACTCCGGCACGCCAGGTGCAGGAATGTTCTTGCCCTTGACAATCGCCTCATAAGCCTTGACACGGCCGACGATATCGTCAGACTTGACTGTCAGGATCTCCTGCAGTGTATTGGCAGCACCATAAGCCTCAAGCGCCCAAACCTCCATCTCGCCGAAACGCTGACCGCCGAACTGGGCCTTGCCGCCCAGAGGCTGCTGCGTAACGAGACTGTACGGTCCGGTGGAACGTGCGTGCATCTTATCATCGACCAGGTGATGCAGTTTCAGGTAGTACATGTAACCGACGGTGACGCGGTTTCCGAACTGGTCGCCGGTACGTCCGTCATACAGAATCGTCTTGCCGTCCTCCGGCAGGCCGCCGCGCTCAAGCGCATGTTCAATCGACTCAAACGTTGCACCGTCGAAGTCAGGCGTCGCCACATGCCAGCCCAGCGCCTTGGCCGCCATGCCCAGATGAACCTCAAGCACCTGTCCAAGATTCATACGGGACGGAACGCCAAGCGGGTTCAGCACGATCTGCAGCGGTGTTCCGTCCGGCAGGAACGGCATGTCCTCTTTCCTGAGAATCCGGGAGACAACACCCTTGTTGCCGTGACGTCCTGCCATCTTGTCGCCGACGGAGATCTTCCGCTTCTGAGCGATGTATACGCGGACCATCCGGTTAACGCCCGGGCTGAGCTCAGCGTGGTCCTTGCGGTCAAATACCTTGACATCAACGATGATGCCTTCCTCGCCGTGAGGCACCTTGAGGGACGTATCACGGACCTCACGTGCCTTTTCACCGAAGATGGCGCGTAGCAGCCGCTCCTCTGCCGTCAGCTCAGTCTCGCCCTTCGGCGTAACCTTGCCGACCAGGATATCGCCGGGATGCACCTCGGCGCCAACGCGGATAATGCCCTCCGCATCGAGATCCTTCAGTGCCTCATCGCCCACGTTCGGCAGATCGCGGGTGATTTCCTCAGCACCGAGCTTGGTATCGCGGGACTCGCACTCGTACTTTTCAAGGTGGATGGAGGTAAACACGTCATTCATGACCAGCTCTTCGCTGAGCAGAACGGCGTCCTCGTAGTTGTAGCCTTCCCACGTCATGAAGCCGATGAGCACGTTCCGGCCAAGCGAAATCTCGCCATGGTCCGTGGACGGTCCATCTGCGATAACATCGCCCTTGTGCACAATCTCGCCGGCGGAGACGATAGGATGCTGGTTGATGCATGTGCTCTGGTTTGAGCGGGCAAATTTCGTCAGCTGATTGACATGCTGCTCATGCAGCTCATCCTCAATGATGATCTGGTCTGATGAGACCTTGCTGACAAAGCCATCCTCACGGGCCAGGACACACACGCCGGAATCGCGGGCTGCCTTTCCCTCAATGCCGGTGGCAACAAAGGCTGCCTCAGGCCTCAGGAGCGGCACCGCCTGGCGCTGCATGTTCGAGCCCATCAGGGCGCGGTTGGCGTCATCGTGGTCAAGGAACGGAATCATGGCGGTTGCCACGGAGATCACCTGTCGCGGCGAAACGTCAATGTAATCAATGCGCTCCGGCTCAACGCTCTGGACATCCGCGCGCACACGCGCCGTCACGCGCTCATTGACAAAGGTTCCGTCGGGATTCAGCGGCTCTCTCGCCTGAGCGATATAGCAGCCGTCTTCCTCATCCGCCGCAAGGTAAACGATCTGATCCAGGACGCGCGGCTTGTCACCACTGTGGTCGATCATCCGGTACGGCGCCTCAATGAAGCCGTACTCATTGATGCGGGCATACGTCGCCAGTGAGCCGATCAGACCGATGTTCGGTCCTTCAGGCGTCTCAATGGGGCAGATCCTTGAATAGTGCGAGTAGTGAACGTCGCGGACCTCGAATGATGCGCGGTCGCGGTTCAGGCCGCCCGGTCCGAGTGCGGAGAGACGACGCTTGTGCGTGAGCTCCGCCAGCGGGTTCGGCTGATCCATGAACTGGGAGAGCTGGGAAGAACCGAAGAACTCCTTGATGGCTGCCGATACAGGACGGATATTGATCAGATCCTGAGGCTTCACCTCTGTCTGGTTCTGGACGCTCATGCGCTCGCGAACGACGCGCTCGAGGCGGGCCAGGCCGATGCGGATCTGGTTCTGGAGCAGTTCACCCACGGAACGCAGGCGGCGATTGCCCAGATGGTCAATATCATCCGTGCGGCCCACGCCATACGGCAGGGTGATCAGGTAGCTGATGGAGGATACGATATCGTCGATCAGGATGTGTTTCGGCGACAGCGCATGCAGATTGGCGCGCAGCAGGATGATCTCATCCTCGCGTCCAAGATTCTCCTGCTCTACCTGCTCAAGCAGCTGCTTCAACGTAGGCAGGTGCACCATCTCATTGATGCCGACTTCCTTGACCATCTCGGGATCAAGCCAGACGTTGGCATCAACAAAGTTGTTGCCGATCACGCGGACCTGACGGTCCTCAAGCTGAATCATGATGTCGTTGATGCCGGCATCCTGAATGCGCTTGGCCATAGGGTCTTCCTTGGCTGCCGGGATGCGCTCACCCGCATGGATGATCACCTCACCCGTGTTCGGGTCGATCAGGTCGTTGACAACGACATGACCCTTGATACGAGAGGCAATGGCCAGTTTCTTGTTGTACTTGTACCGGCCGACGCGCATCATGTCATAGCGCTTCGAATCAAAGAACGTGGACTTGATCAGCTTGTCCGCCGAATCAACGGTGCCGACCTCACCCGGCCGCAGCCTGCGGTAGATATCCATAAGGCCGCTGGTGACGCTCTTTTCCTCCGTGGTCACACGGGCTCTGCGCGTGCCATCATCGCCGCCGTCACGGCCCATGGTGGCCTCAAGCTTCTCATCATATCCCAGGAGATCATAGATTTCCTGGTCAGAACCGTATCCCAGTGCACGCAGTAAGCTGGTGACCGGCAACTTCCTTGCCCGGTCCACACGGACCCACATGACATCGTTTGAATCGATCTCATATTCGAGCCACGCACCGCGGCTTGGTATCACCTGCGTGTCAAACAGATGCTTGCCGGCCTTGTCAATGCTCTCCCTGTAGTAGACGCCAGGGGAGCGGACCAGCTGGGAGACGATGACGCGTTCGCCGCCGTTGATGATAAAGGTTCCGTGTTCCGTCATTAGCGGGAAATCGCCCATAAAGACCTCGGATTCCTTTACCTCGCCCGTTTCCTTGTTGGTCAGTCGTACAGTAACCTTGAGGGCGGTGGCATAGGTCATATCGCGTTCGCGGCACTCGGCAATCGAGTACTTCGGCGTCGGATCCAGCGTGTAATCCGTAAACGCGAGTTCCAGGTTCCCGTTAAAATCGACGATCGGAGAGACGTCATTCAGGACTTCCCTCAAATCTTCTCTGAGGAATTTCTGATAGGAGTTTTTCTGTACTTCAATCAAATCAGGCATATCCACAACTTCGTCAATTCTGGCAAAGCTCTTGCGGATTCGCCCTTTTCCCATTACCACGTCGTGTACACCGACGTACTTCATGATTTCAGCTTCGTCGCGTTGATCGCGAACATTCACCATGAATGCCATCACCCCTAACTTATCGTTTCAATAGGCCAAGCCGGACAGGCCGGCCCCGTTCCCATCCGATATTCATCTGCCAAAAAAGCAGCAAAATCAGATAAACTCTGAGCAAAATAAATTTTCTTTCCACAACCCATTGTCAAAACAGAAAAACCGGTGTACAATATCCGCAGACAAAGGGTGAACGGGTAGAGAAAGCCTATTTTGCACATTAATGCAATATAGTATTCTACTCTTTTTTTAAACCCTTGTCAAGATTTCCGGATAGAAACTTTTTGTGTCTGTTTTTGT
>JAFSZW010000069.1 GCA_017458865.1 Clostridia bacterium | reverse complement strand
GTCCTGCACCCTGTGTTTCTGCCGAAAAAGTTGCAAATGACAGCTGAATTTCATTTCTTTATGCAAAAAATTATTTAGAATGAAACACATCATATTGACTGTGCGGGATGGCTGATATACAATGCATGCATCCTGAAGAGAGGGGACATATGCAATGCCCAGACAACCAAATCCGGTTATTTTGAGCGAAGAACAACTCATCGCACTTTCGAATCTTTTGGAATCGGCTGATCCTGATCTCTCCAAGCGTGCTCAGGTCATTATTGAGTGTTCAAAAGGGCTCAATAACAAAGAGATTTCTGATACAGTTGGCATGAACAGGATTAATGTCGCTCACTGGAGAAACGCTTTTCTGGAAAAAGGGATTGATGGTTTGGTCAGCAAGCACGGAGGTGGTGCCAGCCCCAGGAATCCCGTTGAAGATTTCGACGCAATGCTGGATAAGCTGCTGGCTGACAAGTCAATTGAGTGGTCGGCTGAAGCTCTGGCGCAGGAAACAGGGGCATCTTTGAACATGGTCTACTACGCTTAAAAAAATCGGGGAGTCAGCCTGAAACGAAGACGTCAGTGGATCATTCCAACACAGGATGAGGTAGTTCCAAAGATCGTTGACATTGTCGGATTGTATGTTTCAAAAGAAGAACAGGCAATGATGGTGTGCTGCAGTTCAAAGCAGATCATCGGCTTGAAAGGCGAGCTTATCACGCGGTGTAAGGAACTATCTGACGATTTTGATACTTCTGCAGGAACCGTTTCGCTGGCAGATGCCATTAATACTGCGGCAGAACGGGCTCAGAATGGAGTTAAACAGAAATCGATGTCTCTTTCGGAGTTCCTCACGGAAACATTGGCATTGCTTCCATCTGCACCCGGATATGAATATCATCTGTATATCTGTTCACCTGATGAAAGACCGTATCGCAGCGATCAGGTCAGGAACGTGTATCAGGTACGCGCGACTGATTCAACCGAATGGCTTGGGTTTGTTAATCAGAAAATCAGCGAATTGGGCGACCGTTCCCAACTGAACACTGCTTCCAACCTATACGGGGCAATACAGGGTTATTTACAGAAGTCAACGGACATGTCCATTCCGTTGGTCTGGAGAAAGACTCTGGATGCGGGAGACAGACTGGATCCGGCCTAAGTCAGAGAAACAGTCAACGCTGGCTCAGAGAGCTTGGGAATCGCTCAGACTCAGGACTGAGATTTTCAATAAACCTCGCAGTGTTGATATCCAGCACATCATTCTCTGCAGGCATTCCAAACTTCCACCTGGAATTGTTCAGTATGTTCTTGCAAGTGGTAATGACTCCACCGAGTTTTAACCTATTCTCGAACGTCTCTTTCAACGGTGCAGCGCTTCCCAGCCGGAATGTGTTCTCCAAAAGAGCAGCGGTCCGAGTTTCTTCTGTGGTAAATATATACTCCATAATTTATCTCCTTGGTGCGTAATTTGAACGAAATGGCTGACTGCAGTTCTTGAGCTTCTCTATCAGACCTAATGTTTTTCTTATTTTTTACAAATAATCCGAAGCGAAAGAAAGCGTTCATCTGTGTTTATAGCACACAAACGTTTTCTGTTATATCCACGTCATTGTTAGGGATGTGTCCATGCCGGGATGATGACCACAAAAAAGGCAGAGGCTTTTTACGCCTCTGCGCTAAACAGCTTACTGTACTTCACCTGATCATCCTTTGAAACCCTCAAGGCATCCATTGCCTGCTGGAGAGACAAGTTCATCGTTTGTTGAAGATTTTTGATAGAAGCAAGGACACCTTTTTCATACCCCTTCTGCTCTCCATAATACTCAACAGCATCGCTAAAATTACACATTGCCTGCATATCCCCTTCCATTTCTTTCGTCATGGGAATGTGGAATTCATTTTCCAGGACATCTTTCCGCTTCTCCACCGATTCCTTGATGGAAAGCAGTGTGCTCAGCAGTGTCAGTAACACTGTGGTCAGCCATATCATCTGCATTAGCCACATCCTGATCAACCGGGATCTTATTCAGATCAACCTCACCCATGATACAGTATTTCCCGATATAGCTGACATCATATTCCCGGAACTCTTCAACGCATTCCTTAAGAATTTCGGCTAATATGACTTTATGCTTGATGAGGTTCTTTGCAACTTCATCCAGCTGCGTTTATTGACCGACGCGTCCATAGAATTTGCCAGCTCTGTTTGAACAACTGCCATGAACCGACCTTCCTTCGGATAAAAAGTATACTCAAAAATAATGAAGAGTGCAAGAGATACTTGAGAGGTTCAAGATAGACACAAAAACTCCCCGGAAGCAAAACAGGATAAGGTTGTGGATCTGTGTGAGGTGAGATACTCAAACGGCGAGTGCATAACTGACAAAGCAAAGGATTTGAACCTTCGTAACAGGATGCGGCGCTTTGAGAAAACAACAAAGTGCAGAAAATTGGTCTGCTCTGTGGCTGTGACGCCTTGCGGCGTAGAGAAGAACGGATATCGTTCTGTTGTATCAGGCGAGGTTACGCTGGAGGATCTCTTCGAGAAGTATAGGTACTGACTGGAATGTGTCTCAAAATGGAGGCCAGTCATACTGTACGGCGACGTGGTATCGAACTCATTTATCCATTCTCACACGGTTGAATTTTTGCCGGAAAAGGGATATAATTTAAAAGTCAAAGATAGTTAAATCGAGGTGGATATAATGAAACTGCTGAGTGATACAATAGAGGAATTTATCAAGGAATTGTTGATAGATGACAGCAAAGATGACGAGCAGGGCAGTGAGGTAGAGCTGCGCCGAAATGAGCTGGCGGAGCACTTCCAGTGTGCACCGTCCCAGATTAATTACGTCCTGGCAACGCGTTTTACACCGGAACACGGCTATATCATTGAAAGCCGGCGCGGCGGCGGTGGATACATCCGTATTATGCGCCTGGCTACGACCAGCAGGGAAGAGCTGCTGCAGACGATGTACCAGAGGATTGGGACATCCATCAGCGCCGTGGAAGCAACCAAAATTATTGAAACACTGAAAACAGAGAAGATTATTACCGAGGATGAGGCGTGTATCATGCATGCAGCACTGAACCCGACGGCGGTTCCGCTGCCGCTGCAGATGAAGGACGCGCTCGCGGCAGGGACGCTCAGGAGCATGCTACTGACGATTGCCAAACGGAAACCCTGCACCTCTGGGGAAAGGAGGCCATTGTGATTATCCCAAGCGGTTTTTCGCCTACGGCAACGAAAGCCCTGATTCAGGCACAATTGAGTGCTGCCAGTATGGGACGATCTTCTGTTGGCACAGGCCATCTGCTGATTGGCCTTGCAAAGGCTGATCCGAATGTCACAGGCGGCATCCTGGGGAACTATGATCTTAAACAGATTGAGGCAACGGTTCTGCGGTGCTATGGACGCGGAGATGTGGGATATGCCCGTGTCAAAGACGTTTCCCCGCATCTGCAGCGCGTGCTGATGCGCAGCTCGGCGTATATCAATTCAGAACGCAGGACATCTGCAGGCACAGTGCATCTCTGGCAGGAACTGCTTATGGAGAATGGGTGCCACGCACACGAGATTCTGCATGCCATGGGCAAGGAAGTTGAAGCGCTCAAGGTTGCACTGAACGGACTGTTCGGCAAAATTGACCGGCCCAAAGCGGCAGAGGCGATTCAGCCATCTGATATGCCGGTGAGCGAGGCGGAGAGTGCCGTGCTTGAGGAGAGCAAGGCAAAGCGGAATGGTGAGGCACCCAATGTGCTTGCCATGTATACCAGAAATCTGACCCAGGAAGCACGGGAAATGCGCCTTGAGCCGATGATCGGCCGCGAGGAGGAGATCAATGCGGTCATTCAGATTCTGGGCAAGAAGACCAAGAACAATCCGCTCCTGATTGGTGAACCGGGCGTAGGCAAAACGGCTGTCGTTGAAGGGCTGGCCGAGCGCATTGTCCAGGGACAGGTGCCGCCTGCCATGAAGAACCTCAAAATATATGCACTGGATATGACCCGTCTGACTGCCGGAACCCGGTTCCGGGGCGAGTTTGAAGAACGCCTGACCAGGCTTATTGATGCAGTGCAGTCAGACCCGAATGTGGTTCTTTTCGTCGATGAGATCCACAATGTTGTCGGTGCTGGCCGGGCTGAGGGGTCCATGGACGCCGGAAACATGCTGAAACCGGCACTGGCAAGGGGCGCCATTCGCGTCATTGGTGCGACAACCCATAAGGAATACCGCAAGTACTTTGAGAAGGATATGGCACTGGCGAGACGGTTCCAGCGGATTGATGTGGATGAGCCCAGCCGGGCGGACACGCTCAATATTCTGTATGGTATCCGTGAGCGGTATGAGGAGTTCCATCATGTGACCATCTCGGATGAGGCGCTGGCCGCGGCGGTAGACTATGCGAGTCGGTACGTTACCGACCGGTATCTCCCGGATAAGGCGATTGACCTGATTGATGAAACGGCCAGTATGCGCAAGCTGGGCATCGGCGAGATAGGAGAGTCTGTGAACAGCTCCGCCAAGCTGCTGGATGCGATCCGGCAGGGCGATGATGACCTCAGAAATCAGCTCATCTGCAAGCGTGTTCAAGAGAAGGAAAACCCGGTGATCATCCAGTCGGATGTCGCAAAGGTTATAGCGACATGGACGGGCATTCCGGTTGAACAGATTCTGTTCCGCGGGAATGAGAACCTGCTTACGCTTGAAGAACGCCTGAACAGGCGCGTTATTGGACAGCGTGAGGCCGTGCACTCGATCAGCGCTGCGCTGAGGCGGAGTGTTTCCGGACTAGGCGACCCGAACCGGCCGCTGGGCGTCTTTTTGCTGCTTGGCACCTCCGGCGTCGGGAAAACCGAACTGTGCAAGGCACTGGCGGAGAGCTATTTTGGCAGCGAAAACGCGCTGGTGCGGCTCGATATGTCGGAGTATTCCGAGGAGATCTCAATGACTTCCCTGATCGGCTCACCGCCTGGATATGTCGGGTACGGCGACGGGGCGAAGCTGACAGATTCCGTGCTCAACCACCCGTATTCCGTCGTGCTGTTTGACGAGATCGAGAAAGCGCATCAGAAGGTGTACAACCTCTTTCTGCAGCTGCTGGATAATGGCGAGCTGACAGACAGTGTCGGCCGTCACGTCAGTTTCAGGAACACCATCGTCATGATGACCAGCAACGCGGGCATCTCCTTTGATATGGACAGCCATATGGGATTCGGCGAGTCCAGTCAGGGGGACGTGAAGCGTCAGATCATGAACCGGGTGAAAAATGTATTCCGTCCTGAGTTCATCGGCAGGATAGACGATATCATTGTCATGAACCGTCTCACCGAGGAGGACGGTGCCCGCATTGCGGAGAACATGCTTCAGAATCTCGCCACGCGGATGGGCAGCCGCGGCATGCGGCTTGAATGGACGCAGCAGGTGCTGCCGGTCATCGCTCATGCGGGCATGGATAAGAACAGCGGTGCACGGAATATCAGGAAAACCATTACTGAGATGGTGGAGGATCCGCTGAGCATTCGTATCCTTGAGGAACCAGAGAAGAAACGGGCTGTCATCGACGTGAAAGATGACACGGTTGAGATCAGCCTTTACGCGATACCTGAGATGGATGGACAGGCAGAGCCGGAGAGATTGCCGGCTGCAGAGGATGTTAAGGCACTGCCGGACACGGGCATGCTGCCGGAGGAGACAGGAATACAATGAATTTGGATCAGTTGATTGGAACGCTGAGGATGGATCCGGAATTCATGGCCAATGTCGCACATTGGGAGACGATTCCGGCCAAACCGGCGAGGTATGCTGGTTTTCCAGAGGGAACGGACCCGAAGCTGATTGATGTGCTGCACAAGCGGGGCATCCACAGCCTGTACAGCCATCAGCGAGAGGCGATCGACCTGGCGGCGCAGGGAAAGGATATCTGCATTGTCACGCCTACGGCATCCGGCAAAACCTTGTGTTACAACCTGCCGGTGCTCAGTGAAATCATGCGGAATCCGGATGCCAGAGCGCTGTATCTCTTTCCAACCAAAGCCCTTTCAGCGGATCAGGTCGCTGAGCTGTATGAGCTGATTGAGGCGATGCAGATCGACATCAAGACCTATACGTATGATGGCGATACGCCGGCGGCTGCAAGGCGTGCCGTGCGGCAGGCCGGCCACATTGTTGTCACCAATCCCGACATGCTGCACTCCGGCATCCTGCCGCACCATACCAAATGGGTGAAGTTGTTTGAGAACCTGAAATACATCATCATTGATGAGATTCATGTGTACCGCGGCGTGTTTGGTTCGAACCTGGGGAATGTCATCCGGCGTCTGATGCGCCTGTGTGCGTTCTACGGGTCGCATCCCCAGTTTATTTGCTGCTCTGCCACCATTGCCAACCCGGATGTCCTGGCGGAAACCCTGATTGGACGTCCCGTAACCCTGATAAACCAGAGTGGGGCGGCATCCGGTGAGCGTCACGTGATCTTCTACAATCCGCCGGTGGTAAATGAACAGCTCAGCATCCGCGCCTCTGCGCTCCAGGAGAGCATTGCGCTGGCCAGCCGTATGGTGGACAATGACATATCAACCATTGTATTTGCCAAATCCCGTGTCAGCGTAGAGGTCATCACGCGTCACCTGAAGGAACGCGTACGGGAGCCGCTTGGCAATTCCGGCAAGGTGCGCGGTTATCGGGGCGGCTATCTGCCATCCCTCAGGCGTGAAATTGAGCAGGGACTGCGCAGTGGTCGTGTCCGTGCAGTTGTCTCCACGAATGCGCTTGAGCTGGGTATTGATATCGGCCAGCTGGACGTTTGCATCATGTGCGGATATCCAGGCACCATTGCCAGCACATGGCAGGTGGCGGGACGCGCGGGACGCCGAAAGAATACGGCACTCACGATTCTGGTCGCATCATCCTCTGCGCTGGACCAGTACATTGTCAGCAATCCTTCGTATTTCTTCGAGCATTCCCCGGAGAATGCGCTGGTTCATCCGGACAACCTGTATGTGCTGATGAATCATCTCAAGTGTGCAGCCTATGAGCTGCCGTTCAAGGTGGGCGATTCGTTCAGCCAGGGCGTCTCAACAGCTGAACTGCTGGATTACCTGTCGGAGCAGCACATTCTGCAGCGCACCGGGGACCGCTATTACTGGACGGCGGAGGAATTCCCGGCAGCAGATCTGTCCCTTCGGTCAGTGACCAGCGAAAATTTCCTGATCATTGACATTTCCAATACCAGTGATGTTCTGACCAATGCCAACCCGAAGGTGATTGGCGAGATGGACCGGTTTACGGCACCCATGCTGCTCCATGAGCACGCCATCTACCTGCATGAGGGGCAGCAGTACCAGGTTGAAAAGCTGGATTTCACGGAGAAAAAGGCCTATGTCCGTGCAGTTGACGTGGACTACTATACGGATGCGGACCTCAATACGAGTATCAAAGTCATTGATGTGCTCAGGGAACAGAAAGTGGATGCAGCCAGCATGGCATTTGGCGAGATCGTCGTAACCTGGCTGGTGACCATGTTCAAAAAGTTCAAGCTCGACACGCAGGAAAGCCTCGGATTTGGGCCTGTGGACCTTCCCGAACTGGAGATGCCTACGGAGGCCTGCTGGTGGGCCCTTGAGCCGCAGATGACGGCGGGATACAGCATGGATGACCTGCAGGGCGGCATGCTTGGCCTTGCCAATGCGCTTCGGCAGATTCTTCCGCTCTATCTGATGTGTTC
>JAFSZW010000068.1 GCA_017458865.1 Clostridia bacterium | reverse complement strand
TCAGGCAGGGTAATACCTTTGGACGTGTCTTCCACTGTAACGCCCAGCAGCATGGAATTCTGCGTATAAAACTTCATGATATTTCCTCATTTAAATGAAATCCGAACGAAATCCGGGAAGACACTCTGAATTACATTGACGGAGAGCTTAAAAATCAGTAAGAATTTTAAAATAGACCTTTAATTTGATTAGTCGACCTGGATTATAACGGATAATAATGGATTTCTGCGAAGGTGGCAGGGTCATCCAGGACATTGTGGAAACGACCGTCGCTGCACATGAATGGAAGGATGGCATCCAGGAGTGCGCAGATTCTGTTGCGTATCCGCATCCACTCGGTATGTGTGCGCAAGGTTGACAGTACACGGACAAGTGCACAGAGCGCCCAGCCGTTGCCGATGCCCCAGTGTGCAGAATTGATGAATGTACTGTTGGCGTCATTATAGCGGTGTGCCAACAGACCGGAACCGTCCATAAGGCAGTCAAAATAACCATCAATGAGCCGGACAGCCTCCTCGGGATATCCGGCCTCCGCGAGAAACGGCGGGAGCATGTAGATGGAGTCTGCCCAGATTTCGCGGGAACCGAGAAAGTGATAGACCAGACCGCCGGAGGAGCGCGGCGCATCCAGGCGGGCCCACCGGAGCAGGCGGCTGGCACCGGCCAGCAGCTCAGGATCATTTCGCTGTTTTGCGATATACAGAAGCGGTCCGCCGATGCTGCAGGGATCTGTGGCAACAGTTTCGCCGCCGACCAGAGCAGTGCGGCCGTCTGCATGCTGGCGGACGACGGCATCCCTGGCCATCCGGTAAAGCAGACCATCCCGGCCCATGGCCCGGACGGCTTCCATGGCAAGGCCCTGCTCCCATGCATGGCGCTGCATGCAGAGCATTGCGGAGAGCACAGACTGTGCCAGCTCATCCATCTGGCTAAAATCAATAGGCATAGGAGCACCTCCTCATATCCGGCTGACTGGGCGCGTACTTTCTGTGCATTCAGTTGTTTGCCGGCACATGCCCGCAACACATCCGGGGATCAGTCCTGCCGCGTAATCCAGACAGCCATGTACGGCTTTCCGGGAAGGGTTGTACGAAAATGGCCGGTATAAACGCCGCGGTCCTCAACGGTCATTTCCCAGGTATCAATGACGCGAACCTGGAAAGATGTCGTGTCGTCAAAATGGAAGTCGCGAAAAGACGGACGCATGAAACTGTAATAGTAAAGGTAAAAGCTTTTGACAGGATGCATGAATTCGCACTCCGGAACAGCGCATACTTCATCCCAACGGCATTGCTCATATGGGGCAAGGCCCAGACCCGGGGTTTCCGACAGGATATCCCGGAGCAGGCGGAAACGCTTCCAGCTCTCGCCGTGTAGCTGTCCGCCGTGGGACCACCAGAGCACACCATCCGGATGCATGTAGGTCTCGCCGTGGCCCGGATAGCCGCCGCGGCAGGCAGCCTCCCAGAATCGTCTGGTCATTTCCTCAGCTGTGATATTGCCCCAGCCGTGCTGGATGTTTCCCTCATAGGCAATCTCATCCAGAACGATGGGTTTGTGGTACTTTTCCCGCCACTCGTTCACCAGTTCGCTTGATTTGTAGATGTCCTGCCGCTGAATACTGCAGTGGGTAATCCAGGGACGGGTGTGGTCATAGAAGGGACGACAGTTGTGAATGGAACGCAGGTGATGATACGGATCCTCCCGGCAGATGATGCCGGCATACCGCTCCCAGTCGGATAGTGTCTTGGTCGGGAACAGGTCGTACTCATTTGCCAGCGACCACCAGACGTTTCGAAAGGCGGCAAAGCGGGCAATGGCGTACTGCCAGTACAGATCATCCTGCTCTGCTGTCATGGTGGCAAAGCCCCACCGGTCATACGGGTGCATCATGATGAGGTCCGCCTCAATGCCAAGGCGCTGCAGGGCAAGGATGCAGCTTTCAATGTGCCGGAAATGGTCCGGATTGAAGCGGGTGTAATCAAAGGCATTGCCGTCTTTTTGGAAGCTATAGGACATGAAATTGTCCTTTGTGAGCACGCTGGAATCCATAGGCGTGCCCTCGTAAGGATAGGAACGTGGCTCTCCGAGATTGTAGTCATAATGCTTGGGAAACACGCAGAAACGTAATTTGTTGAAGGCACTGGCAGCGAGAGATTCGAGCGTCTCGGCAATGCGTGCATCAGACTGCAGGTCCCAGACATAGCAGGTTGTGCCGATGGGATAATAGGCGGTTCCGTCCGCATAGGCGAAGTGGTATTCGCCCGCGACGTGGACAGGGCCGTGGTTTCCAGGCCCGGCAGGTATTACGGTGAACCGGCCTTCCTGCCGCCCGCCGCCGTAGGTACCGTCAAGTACATAAGTGTATTCGCCCTCAAAGGACGGCATGAAGCGGACGCGGTAAATACCGTTGCCGTCATAAAAGCCGTTGACGGTGACCTGTTCGCAGGTGCCTGTGAAGGTTGCGAAGATGGTGCGCTCCGTAAACGGATTGCCGTCCTGAGCGCCTGCTGCGCTCAGCTCAAAGAGGTCCCATTTTTGTACAGTGTTCATGATCCTTCCTTCCAGACAGCAAAGACCACCGGAAACTGTTGGGAATCAGAACGTCTCCGGTTCTGCCGGCTGGCCGTCAAAGCCCAGGAAGACCGTATCACACAGCGTGAGGCCCTGGACGTTGTGGGAAAGGAATGGCGTGCTTTGGTGCTCGATCACACGCATGCCGACGCCGGGACGCAGGTCATATAGATCTGTTGGCCATTTGCTGGCCTTTTTGAGCGCAATCCGGACGTTTTCCATCCGGATGTTTCGAATGCGGCCGGGCTGGGCGTACAGCAGGGCACCGTTCTCGCTTTCGCAGTCGATATTGAAAAATCGCACATTCTCGATGGAGCCACCGGGAATGTCGCTGTCACGGTCAACAGCCGTGATGGCGATGGGCTCCGCGCAGCCCCACCAGCTGTCTGCAAAGCGTCTGGTGCGCACGGAGATGTTGGAGAAGGTCACATTGCGGACATTGCCGGCATCTCGAATCTGGATGGACAGTCCCCGGTTGCTGGCATCAATGATGCAGTCGGTAAAGATAATGTCCTCAAAGTCATCCACGCCCTCCGTTCCGATCTTCAGTGCGGCACTCGTGGAGATGAGCGTACAGCCGGATACAATGACGCCCCTGGTGTTGGGATACTCATGATTGCCCAGCGTGTTTTTCATGCAGATGCAGTCATCTGCGCATTCCAGATGACAGTCACGAATGCGGACATACCGGCTGTGATCCACGTCAATGCCATCTGAATTGGCCACATCAAGCGGATTGATAATCCGGATGGCATCTATCAGGACATCCAAGCAGCCGCCGATATGAAGCGTCCAGAACGCAACGTTTCGGAGAACGCAGTCCCTGAAAGTCAGATGGCGGCAGTTCTCAAAGTAGATCAGGGTCGGACGGGGGTAGAAATCACCGGTCACGTAATAAGGGGAAACACGTTTCACAAAGGCATCCCCGCACCCATCAATGATCCCATGTCCGGTAATGCAGGCATGCTCGGCGTTATAGGCATAAATGAAGACATATGACGGCTTGCCAGTCACCGGTGTGCCGACATTGGATGCGCCGGCATTTGTTCCCGGCTGATCCGGCCTGAAATAGGCACGGAGCGTATCCATTGCTTTCAGGATGCTGCCGCTTTCAAGATGCAGTTCCACATGGCTTTTGAGCATGAGAAATGAACTGCGGTATGTGCCGGGGTGCAGCAGTACACGGCCGCCGCCGGCGGCATTTGCGGCATCTATGGCCGCCTGAATGGCTTTGGCATCATCTGTATGCCCGTCTGCTACTGCGCCGAAAAGGATAGGATCAAAATCCATGGTATCGCCTCCTGTTTGCACGGATACACATTTCTGGCAATTGTCAGGTCACCCGGATTTCGTGGTTCCGGATGAGTTTCTAACTGAAAAGTCTGGCCTGTTTTGAATGAAAGAATTGCGGTCAGAAATCGGTGAACAGCGTTTTATGGGCGCATCTGGCGTTGACGAGATGTCCGGTCAAAGCGTTTGTTACCGGATGTTCCTGCTTTTTGTCAAGTATAGCACACGAAAAGAATACCTGACAATATTCAGCCTGGGCATAAGGCAAGGCGTCCGGGCAAGGGACGCGGGAGAAGTGGGATGAATTGACCGCCGGTCTTGTATATTTCGAAATCACATGATACAATCAGTCGAGCATTTGGATGATTGCAATGGACTGCGACAGAATTGTTTGTCAAGTGCGTCATCTCTTATTTCTCATGGCAGAAGCGTTGCAAGCAGGCGGCGGACAGTTTACGAGAACCACAGGGCGAGGGTTGGCCGCAGCCATCCGCAGGTCATAGGAATCAATTGTTATGCCATTATGAGCAGCAAAGAAGGCTGTAAGCGCAGGATTTCTGCGTTCTGCGTTTCCATAATAATTATCAACATAGAAAGGGCTTTTGAAACGAAAGACAACGGATCATCAGTCAATGTTGCCCCCGACTATACCAAGGCGGAATGCTGGTACAGACTTCCGGAAATTACCAGGGATGTTGATACGTTCTACATCTACTCGACCGTGTATATGAGCGCAAATGAGGGCGATCCTGACTACGCGGCACTCGACAATGCTGAGATGCTGCAGGGCATCGAGTTTGAGCACGCGATCAAGTCGAGTGCGTTTGAAGATGCCACGAATGTGTTCATCCCGTACTACCGTCAGGCCAGCATGGCGCTCGCAGGCCGCATCTGGCAGGAAACCGGATCCATCGACGCAGCTGTCTCCGGCTTGCCCTATGGCGACATAACCGCTGCACTCGACTACTACTTTGAGAACCTCAACAATGGCCGTCCGTTTATCATCGCGGGACACAGCCAGGGATCGGCAATTCTTCGCCAGCTCCTGAAGGGGTATTTTAAGGCGCATCCCGAATACTACGAGCGCATGGTGGCTGCATACGCCGTAGGCTACTCCATCACGAGGGATGACCTCGAGGCGAACCCGCACATGAAGTTTGCAACCGGTGAGACCGATACGGGTGTCATCATCAGCTGGCATGCTGAGGGCCCCAAGAACGTGGTGGCGAACGTTCCCAATCCTGCGATGCTGCCGAACGGGGTCAGCATCAATCCGCTGAACTGGAAGCGCGATGAGACGTATGCGCCGGCGAGCGCGAACCTCGGGTCGATCGTGATAGATTATACGACCGGTGCAACCAGGATCTGCGATATCGACGGCGATGCGCAGGTGTGCATTGCCCGCGGCACGGTCGTGACGCACGCCAAAGCTGTGTCCAACGAAATGGCGGAGCTCGCCGGACCGGAGAGCTTCCACCAGGACGACTATGCAATCTTCTACAACAACGTCAAGGACAACGTGGCAAAGAGAATTGCCGCTTTTAAGAGCAGCAGGAAGTAAGCGCTGCCTGAGCGGCCGAATCCATCATTTGCAGGCCGGGTTGGAGCTTTCCAGTCCGGTCTTTTTGCATGCCTGGGGCGCTCTCCTGACCGGCATTCCGTGGAGCGGCCTGACAAAAAAATAACCGGCAGATGCCGGTTATATAAAGCAGGTTTCATATCTGTTCCAAATGGGAATGCCGGGGCACTGCACAGTTGCCGGTTCTGTGATCACAGAACTGCGGGCATCAGATGTCACTTTCGCGCATGGTGTACACAGGAAGGGAGCGGTATGCTCTGCGGAAAAGCCAGGAGGAGCCAGCTGCCAGCGCGGTCAGGAGAAGCGCCAGAAGATCCAGGGGACCTGTGTAAGCCCGGATGCAGGAGATGATGCCTGCGGCGAGGGCAAGGGTCATCAGGATGCAGTGGAATAGCGGCGCATAGTCCATCATGAAGTGGATGGAATGAAAGGTGCGGTAGTCAAGCTGGGATCTGACCAGACAGAAACGCACCAGCGTGATGAGCATCAGCATGAGGGCCAGGAGAGCGGCAGTGCCGCCAAAGGAGACCCATTTGTCTCTGGCAACACCGGTTGGCAGGCAGCCGCAGAGAATGGAGAGGATCAGGCTGATGCCGGCAAACAGCGCACATGTCTGACGGACCGCCTGCAGCCGGAGCGCGGGGGTATCCCATCCATACAGTTTCCCATCCGGAACAAATCGTGACATGTGCGTCCCTCCTTACAGATGATACAGTCTTTCTGCGTTGCCGCCGAGAATCAGGTCCTTTTCGGCCTCGGAAAGGTCGAGCTGTTCGACAAAATCGGCGCCCTCCAGCAGCCAGACGGGCCGGACCGGATAGGAGGTGCCGAACAGGATATGGTCTGCGCCGAGAACACGGACAGCACATTCGAGCTGTTCCCTGCCCCATGGCTGAGCATGGCTCATTTCGAAATAGATGTTGTTTTGCAGCTGCTCCACGATCTGCTCATTATCATCCTTGAAACGGCTGACCGCCTCCTGGACCTTCGGCTTTTTCGGGAACCAGAGGCTCGCGTAGGCAAAGAATCCGCCGCCCAGCATGCTGTGCACCAGCTTTACATTGGGGTAGCGCGTGAAAAACCCGCTGAACAGTTCCCGGCCGATGGCGGTTGCCTGGTCGATGCAGCGGCCATAGCTGCGGCGCAGATTGGTATAGGCGGTCAGGGAATCATACTGGACGGGAACGGGCGTATGATGGACATAGCAGGTTATATGACGTTCATTCAGGTAGGCAAAGAACGGTGCAAACGCTTCATCGTCCAGGTAAAGGTTTCCGTAGTGCGCCGAGAGCTGCAGGCCGCCAAAGCCGAGCTCATCAAGGCAGCGGTCAATCTCGCGGAATACGGCGGGTGAACCCTGCGGCGGGACTACGCCAAGCGCTTTCATGCGGCCGTTGCTGGCCTTTACATGTGCCGCCATGCCGTCGTTGAACAGCCGGCACATATCAAGGCTCATCCATTCCTGCTGGCAGGAAAGCTTGAGTACTGCCTGAGAGATGCCGGCTTTGTCCATATCCGCCAGCTGCCGCTCCAGTACGTAGTCGCCCTCAACATAATTGAGGTTTTCGCTGCCGACCGGCTTTTCAATGACATACTGCCTGACACCTGTTTTGGCATTGGTTCTGAGACTGCCCCGGATGCCGTACTGAACGGGGATCTCGGACAGGAACTGCTCCGCGAGGGCTTCATCGCTGAAAAGCGTCTCCGGGAACCAGTACAGGTTGGCATCTATCACTTTTCGTCCCATGATATGTGCTCCTTTACTTGATCTGATAGTCAAAGATGCGGTTTATGTCATACACGATGGCAAAGGGTTCCTGGCCGTATTTCCGCTTGGTCGGTGCGGCATCTGTCCAGAGGACGCTCTTGCCTGCACCATCGCTGCCCTTTTTCTGGTTTTTTGGACCGTCTCCGGGATGCGGCAGTTTCCGGCGCCAGATGATGTGTCCCTGCTCATCGGTTTCCTGCCAGTTGTTGAATGGCGGATCCTCCTGGGGCTCGCCCTCGGCGCCGTTCAGGATGGCGCGGCAGTTTTCAAGAAGTTTTGCGATGACATCCGGATCGGCCGTCGCCGGACCGCAGAGGACGGTGTCATACTGATCGCGGTACGGCACCAGTTTTTCGCATAGATGAACCCAGTTTTCAACGGTGGTATTGATGGGTTTGCCAAAGGGCATGCCCAGCTCATCACCGGCAAAGAGCAGACGGTTTTTCCGGTCCAGCATGACGATGGATCCAACCGCGTGATCCGGCATCCTGAAAACCAGCAGGTCGCGGCCCTTGAGCGGGATGATGTCCCCGTCGCCTACGACTTTGACTTCATAGTTGCGCGGGAATTCAATGCCGTCAAAGCTTGGAAACGGGCGTGTGGCCAGGGGAACGGATTCCGCACCCATGTACACCAGGTCAAACTGGCCGTCGAGTGCGGTATGGTCAAAGTGATGATGGGTATTGACTGCCCGGGGTACATCCGTGCCGATCAGGGAACGGCAGTACTCCCGGATGTTGCCGGCGCCGTAGCCGGTATCAATCAGGATTGCGTCGCCGTCCTCGCCTTTCAGCAGATAGGAAAAGTCACCGTCACTCAGTATACGCCAGGTGTCCTTTGCGATTTCGACAGTCCTGTAATACGGTTCACTCATGGGTATCCGGTTGCCGTCGTCATCCTGCAGCAGTATGTTGGACTTGCAGGAAAAGTCATAAGGTCTCTTTTCGCTCATGTTAAACCTTTGCTTTCTAACCAAAATCAGGCGGAATACTCCGCCCGATTATCTCAGTTACAGAATGTCCCTGTTCAGTTCGCGGGCACGACAGCAGGAGATGAAGTGATTCGGCAGAATCTCCTCCAGCTGCTGCGGCTGCTTGCATGCCTCGGTTGCATAGGGGCAGCGGGCAGCGAAACGGCATCCGGGTTTCGGGTCCACGGGTGAGGTGATCTCGCCCTGCAGCTTGATCCGCTCATGGGGATGATCGATATCCGTGGACGGAATCGCGGAGAGCAGCGCCTTGGTATAGGGATGCAGCGGCTTGATGAACAGCTCCTTGGCGGGACTGGTTTCCACCAGCTGCCCCAGATACATGACGCAGATGTCATCGCTGATGTGACGGACGAC
>JAFSZW010000067.1 GCA_017458865.1 Clostridia bacterium | reverse complement strand
ACTTTATTCTGCGAGAAGTCTGCCGTCTGGCCTGGGAGGACCGGCTGTCTCAGGAGGAGACGGAGAAGATTGTCTATCAGGTCAGTCCAGGGCCCAAGCCCAATTACAGATGCTGCGTATACAAGGAACGCGAGATTGTCAGGGGCCGTATCCGTCTGGCTATGGGCCAGAGCCCGGAGCCGGGAAAGGAAACCAATAACGTGGTTGCGGTCATTCCTGCAGCCTGTGATGACTGCCCGATTCAGGACTTTTTCGTTTCCGACATCTGCCGGTTCTGTCTGGGCAAGGCCTGTCTCAATTCCTGCCGCTTTGGCGCAATTACGCCCGGTGATACAAAGATGCGCATCGACCCGCAGAAGTGCAAATCCTGCGGTCTGTGTGCCAAGGCCTGTCCCTTCGGCGCGATTATCCATCAGACGCGTCCGTGCCGTCAGGCCTGCCCGGTGGGTGCCATCTCTTATAACGAGGCCGGAATCTGCCAGATAGATGAGAGCAAATGCATTCACTGCGGGCACTGCATTCACAACTGTCCGTTTGGTGCCATTGGTTCCAAAATCTTTACAGTGGATGTCATCCGGGCGATCCGCGAAGGAAAACGGGTCATTGCCATGTGTGCGCCGGCAACGGAGGGACAGTTCGGCAAGGATGTCGGCATGGCATCCGTCCGCGAGGCGCTCAAGAAGGTCGGTTTTGCCGATATGGTTGAGGTCGGTCTTGGCGGCGACATGACAGCGGCATATGAGGCGCTTGAATGGATTGAGGCCCGGAAAGAAGGGCGCATCATGACCACATCCTGCTGCCCGGCGTTTATCTCCATGCTGCGCCATTTCTTCCCCAAGCAGTATGAGGAGAACAAGTCCACGACAGTGTCGCCCATGGTGGCGGTTTCCCGGTATCTAAAGTATCTGGATCCTGACTGCGTGACGGTTTTCATTGGACCTTGCATTGCAAAGAAGGGTGAGACGCTGAACGAGTTCGTCAAGGATTCGGCGGACTATGCAATGACCTATGGTGAGATTATCGCTATGCTGGATGCCAGAGATGTGAAGATCGAGCCGGTCGAGGAGAACTACCAGGAGTCGTCCATCTATGGGAAGCGCTTTGCCGGAAGCGGCGGCGTTGCAGCTGCGGTGCTTGAGGTTATGCAGGAGATGGGCGAGGATACCAGCGGAATCCGCCTTATGACCTGCGCTGGCGGTGAGGAGTGCAAGAAAGCCATGATGCTGCTCAAGGCCGGAAAGCTGGATACCGACTTTGTGGAAGGCATGGTCTGTCCGGGCGGCTGCGTGGGCGGTCCTTCAAAGCATCAGGCGGAGAACATCGTCATCCAGGCCCGAGGAAAGCTGCTTGAAAAGGCGGATGACCGGAAGATTCTGGAGAACCTTAAGAAATACCCGATGGACAAGTTCTCCATGCACAGGGATGGAACGATTTCTGAGGAATGCGTCCTGCCCGGCTTTAACTGATTCCAGTCCGGAGATCGGAAGCTGTGGGTGTACGCGTAGGGCAATACCATCCGCGCATTTGCAGCCGTTAGGCGTTGTCTGGGGCGGCGGGAATGATTCGAATCCCTATTGGATCCGAGAAAAACACGGGCATTGTCATGACCTGCAAATCCGCAGAGAGCGGAGGGAATACCTTTTGAAGGTGCCTGCCGGCTGAGCTGTCAGGGTCAGAGCGGACAGACAAAACGACGATGGGAATGGAGGAATTCTTATGTTGGGTTTTATCGGTCTGGGTAATATGGGTGCGCCAATGGCGGAGAATCTGCTGAAAAAAGAAGGCAGAATCGTTGTCTTTAACCGCACGGCTGCAAAGTGTGAGCCGTTTGTAGAGAAGGGCGCAGTGGCAGCGGCGACAGTCGGTGAGGTGGCGAAACAGGCAGACCTGATTTTTCTCTCACTCCCGGGCCCGGCACAGGTGGAAGCGGTTGTTCGCGAGCTGGTTGCAAATGGCAGGGAAGGCAGCTGTATTGTGGATACAAGCACGGTTTCCCCGAAACTGAACCGCGAAATGGCGGAACTGGCTGCCGGGAAAGGCATCACGTATGTGGATGTGCCTGTTTCCGGCGGACCGGCAGGCGCTGCAAACGGCAAGCTTTCTCTGATGATCGGCGCAACCGAGGAGGAGTACACGGCACTGGGGCTTAAGCCGTATACGGATACCATCGGCGACAAGTACTTCTTCATGGGTGCGCGCGGCAACGGCAATGCCATCAAGCTCATCAACAACTATATGGCGTTCGCGGCGCAGGCGATCAACGGAGAAGCGCTGGCTATGGCGGATGCGCTTGGCATTTCAACTGACGCGTTCTATGATGTAACGACAAAGTCTTCCGGCAACAACATGATTCTTGGCGCGAAGATGAACAAGATTCGAAACGAAGATTACAAGCCTGGCTTTGCCCTTGATCTTGTGGTCAAGGATCTTGAACTGGCCAGACAGCTTTGCCAGGATATGGAAATTGCGAACTTTTCGCTGAATACTGCACTTCAGTGGTATCGTATCGCTCAGGCAAAGGGTGCCGGATGCGAGGATTCCTCTGCTGTAATCCGTGTGATTCGGGAGACAGAGGGGAAGCATTAACACCCGAAGAGATGACACCGGCGGTTGATTTCGAGTGTTAAATACCTCGATAAAACAGGGAAAGCGTGGGACAGCAAACCACGAATGGAACTGTCTTGCTCAGTCTGTTGGACACGGAAGCGAAATATACAGGCAATAATGAAAATCTCTACAAAACGAGGCCCTGCAGAGAAACAGGGCCTCGATTTTTTACCGCCTGAAGAATGTCAGTTCAAATCTGCTTCATTCCCGAAATCCCTGATTTGAACCGCCTTTTGTGGAATGTCTGTGTTATTCAGAAATCATGGCTGTCAGCAACGGCAATATTTACTGGGGACTTTCCTT
>JAFSZW010000066.1 GCA_017458865.1 Clostridia bacterium | reverse complement strand
ATGAGAGAGAAAGTTAACGCGTTTGATTATGCGGAGCAGATTACCAAAATGCTGCCGCAGGGGATTCTGCTGAATACGAACGGTGAGAAGTTTAACAGCATGGTAATCGGCTGGGGACATCTGGGCGTTATCTGGGGATTGCCTACCTTTACAGTATATGTGCGACAGAGCCGCTACACAAAACCGCAACTGGACAGGACTCGGGAGTTCTCCATTTCGATTCCGGTAGATGGGAAGCTTGACAGTGAGGTTTTCCAAATCTGCGGTACTCAGTCCGGACGGGATCTCTGCAAGGAAAAGGCAGCCGGGTTGACGCTGGTTGATGCGGAAAAGATTGGGACACCGGGCATTAAGGAAGTTCCACTGACGCTGGAATGCAGGGTGCTGTACCAGCAGGACCAGGCGCTGGTGGATATACCGGAGAGTGTCCGGCAGCGGTTTTACAGCCATGGGAATGACGAGGAAGATTACCACACGGCGTATATCGGCGAGATTGTGAGCGCTTATATCATCAAGGAGGAGTAGTGTATGAACACGCTTTATCATCGGGTGAGTATCCGAAAATACCAGGACAGACCTGTCGAAAAGGAAAAAATTGAGGCAGTTCTGCGGGCAGCTATGCAGGCACCATCTGCAGGTAATCAGCAGCCGTGGGAATTCTATGTGGTGACGGACAGGGCAAAGCTCAACGCGTTGTCCAAAGTGCATCCATATGCAGGGATGGTAAAGGATGCGCCTGTGGCGATTGTTTCCGCTTACCGGACAGAGTGCTGGATGCCGGAGTACGCCCAGATTGATCTGTCCATTGCCATGGAAAACCTGTGGCTTGAAACGGATGCACAGGGGCTGGGCGGCGTATGGCTGGGCATTGCTCCGCTGGAAGAGCGGATGAAGGCGGTAGAGGAGATCGTCAAAATGCCGGACAATCTCCATGCTTTTGCAATTTTCCCGCTTGGCTATCCAGCAGAGGAACGGAAACAGCAGGACCGGTTTGATGCGAGCCGGATTCACTGGGAAGAATAACAGACTTTTGCAGCAGCCAAATCCTGAAAGGCATCTGTCTTTTCTGGCGTGACTGCTGATTATTGCGGAGGAACAGCTTGTGAGTATATCTGAAACGCTTTTGAAGAAATATGCCGCGCTCATCGTACGGACGGGAGCCAATGTGCAGCCGGGTCAGATGGTCCAGCTGACGGTTTCTGTGGAGCAGCATGCGTTTGCGGCACTTGTCATGGAGGAATGCTACAAAGCAGGGGCCAAAAAGGTCAATATTGACTGGGTGTACAATGAACAGAGCCGTCTGAACTATCTGTACGCTGAGCAGGACGTGCTTGCCAGGATACTGCCATGGGAAGAAGCGAAGATGAAGCAGATGGTGGAAGATCTGCCCTGCCGCATCTATATCGTCTCGGATGACCCGGACGCTATGGCTGGCGTGGATCCTCAGAAAATGTCTGCAGTGATGCAGAGCCGGTCTACAGTCATGAAACCATATCGCAACGCAATTGACGGGAAACACCAGTGGGTGATCGCGGCATATCCATCTGCCGGATGGGCTAAAAAATGCTTCCCGGAGCTTGATGAGGATCAGGCAGTGGACAGACTGTGGGATGCTGTGCTTAAGACAGTGCGCGTAAGGGAAGATGCGGATCCTGTAGAGGCATGGAAAGTACATACCGACTTTATTGAGGCGAAGGCTGCCTGGCTGAACGGTGAAGGCTTCTCATCCCTGCGTTACAGAAGCGCGAACGGGACGGATTTCACGGTTGAACTGATACCCGGGGCAAAATGGGAGGGTGCCAGCGCAGTAAACTCACTGAATGGCGCACACTATATCCCCAATATGCCAACAGAGGAGATTTTCACATCGCCTGTGGCCGGGAAGTGCGAGGGCACGCTCGTTGCCATGAAACCGCTGGTATTCAACAGTCAGATCATTGATGACTTCTCCATCACGTTCAGGAATGGCAAGGCGGTTTCCTGCCGTGCCGGGAAAGGCCAGGAACTGCTGGAACAGATCCTTGCAATGGATGAGGGCGCACGTATGCTGGGTGAGGTGGCGCTTGTGCCAAAGGAGAGCCCTGTGAATCAGTGCGGATTTCTCTTCTATTCGACGCTGTTTGATGAAAACGCATGCTGCCACTGCGCAATCGGTATGGGATTCAAGGAAGTACTGCCGGGCGGGGATGACCTCACAGTGGAGCAGGCAAAGCAGCAGGGGATTAACGATTCCATCATCCATGTGGACTTTATGATCGGCGCAGATGACCTTGACATAGATGGCGTGCGTCCGGACGGCAGCACCAGCCCGATATTCAGAAACGGAACGTGGGCATAAGCTGAGCCGGATACAAACCACCAGTGCAACAGAGTAAATGTTTTGAAACCAAACGGTCCTGAGGACGTCTCATCTGAGGCGTCCTTTTTTTACTGAGGCCGGCGGGGAATGACATGAAGCCTGTCTTGATAAACTCATAGGCATTTCGTATAATGGTGGCAAGTGATAAGACGGTTCTGAGGATATAATCTGCGTGGCTGTGTGCGGCATGGAAAGCACATTCTGTCGGAAACCGGGATGGAAAGGAAACAGGATATGGTTAAGCTCGTGAGGCTGACAGGAAAGAATGTCTGGGATGTGCTGAAACTGAGTGTCAGAGAAGACCAGAAAGACTTTGTGGCATCGAATGATGTCAGCATTATCGAGGCGTACATTGCAATTACAAATCATGGGCATGCCTTCCCGTTCGGAATCTATGACGGAGATGTACCAATCGGGTTCTGCATGATCGGATATGGGACAGATGATGACTGGGATGATGCACCTGCTATTGCAAAGGACAGTTACAATATCTGGCGGCTCATGATT
>JAFSZW010000065.1 GCA_017458865.1 Clostridia bacterium | reverse complement strand
GAGAAGAGCGTGCGCGGATATAAAGAGATCGAGTTTGAGGTCATGCGTGACAGCAATGATACTGCAATCACGATCTGCGGCATGGAAAACGTGGATCCGGTCGGCGTGCATACCGGTGACAGCGTTGTCGTGGCACCGATTCTGAGCCTGTCCGACAAGGACCTCAAAATGCTGAATGACAGCGCCATCCGGATCATCCGGGAGCCCAGGATTGAGGGCGGCTGCAATGTCCAGTTTGCGCTCAATCCGAACAGCAGCGAGTATTATCTGATCGAGGTGAATCCGCGCGTCAGCCGCTCCTCGGCGCTGGCCAGCAAGGCGAGCGGTTATCCCATTGCCCGCGTGACGGCCAAGATCGCCCTCGGCATGGCGCTTGAGGAGATTCAGGTGGCCGGCGGCAATGCGGCCATGGAGCCATCGCTCAATTACATTGTGGCGAAGTTCCCGCGGTTCCCGTTTGACAAGTTCACCACGGCCAGCAGCCAGCTGGGCACGCAGATGAAGGCGACGGGCGAGGTCATGGGCATCGGCAGCACGCTGGAGGAGTGCATCCTCAAGTCTGTGCGGAGCCTTGAAACGGGCGTGTGCCATCTGCACCTGGCCAAGTTTGATCATGTTCCCACCGAAGAACTGCATGAGTATGTGAAGGAGTTCCGCGCGGATACGCTGTATGCGGTCACGGAGCTGCTGAGGCGCGGCGAGCCCATCCAGCGGGTGCATGAGGAGACGGCCATTACCGAGCTGTTCCTTGAGAGCATCCTGCGCATTACGGAGATGGAACGCCGCCTGGCCGGCACAAAGGATGCCGCTGTGCTCCGCGAGGCCAAGGTGATGGGCTTTGGCGATGAGACCATTGCAAAGCTCTGGAAATGCGATGAGCTTGAGGTGTACCGGATGCGCCGGGCGGAGGGGATTGTGCCGGTATTCCCCATGGTGGACACGCTCCATACCGGGAAATACATTGCGTACCTGTACTCAAGCTACAGCGGCGAGAATGCGTCACGTCTGAGTGACAGAAAGAAGATCGTCGTGCTCGGTGCGGGTCCCATCCGGATCGGGCAGGGCGTTGAATTCGACTATTCCACCGTGCATGCGGTGCAGACGATCCGCCGTGCGGGGTATGAGGCGATTATCATCAACAATAACCCGGAGACGGTTTCAACGGATTACACGACAGCGGACAAGCTGTATTTCGAGCCGCTGACGCCCGAGGACGTCATGGCGATTATCGACTATGAGCAGCCGGAGGGTGTCATCGCCTCCCTTGGCGGCCAGACGGCGATCAACCTGGCACAGCCGCTCATGGATCGCGGCGTCAGGATCATCGGCACGGACTGCGCAGCCATTGAACGGGCGGAGAACCGGGAGAGCTTTGAGCACATCCTCATGGACCTGAACATCCCGCAGCCGAAAGGCTATGCCGTGACGCAGATTGAGGACGGCGTACGCGCGGCGGAGGAGATCGGGTATCCGGTCCTGGTGCGCCCGAGCTTTGTGCTTGGCGGCCGCGCCATGCAGATTGTCACCAATGAGGCGCAGCTCCGGCAGTACCTCAAAAATGCGGTGGAAATTGACGCTGACAAGCCGGTTCTGGTGGACAAGTACATCCGCGGCAAGGAAGTCGAGGTGGATGCCATCTGTGACGGACGGGACGTGTTTGTGCCCGGCATTATGGAGCTGGTCGAGCGGACAGGTATCCACTCCGGTGACTCCATCTCCGTCTATCCCTCCTTCTCGATTTCAAACCGCGTCAAGGGCATCATCCTGCAGTACGCGAAGAAGCTGGGGCTTGGCATAGGCATAGTGGGTCTTTACAACATCCAGTTCATTGTGGACCCGGATGAGAATGTGTACATCATTGAGGTCAATCCGCGCTCGAGCCGCACGGTGCCGTTCCTGAGCAAGGCCACAGGCTATTCCCTGGCGGACATCGCAACCGAGGTCATTCTCGGCAAAACGCTCAAGGAGCAGGGCATCTTTGACCTGTATCCGGAGGAGAAGAAGCGCTACTATGTCAAGGTACCGGTCTTCTCGTTCAACAAGATCAAGGGTCTTGATGCGTACCTGAGCCCTGAGATGAAGTCGACGGGTGAGGCGATCGGGTACGATGACAAGCTGAACCGCGCCCTGTACAAGGCGCTGCAGGCTGCCGGCATGCGGCTGCAGAACTACGGCACTGTTCTGGTGACCATTGCCGACCGGGATAAGGAAGAGGCGCTTGAACTCATCCGCCGCTTCTACAACCTGGGCTTCAATATTGAGGCGACATCAGGAACCGCCAGATTTCTCAAGGAACATGGAATCAGGACGCACGTCCTCAGGAAGATCAGCGAGGGCAGTGATGAGATTCCGGAGAGCATCCGTCAGGGACACGTTGCCTATATCATCAATACCAG
>JAFSZW010000064.1 GCA_017458865.1 Clostridia bacterium | reverse complement strand
TCATAGGTCGCCTCAATGTCGGTAGCCTCAGCCTTTTCGATTTCGACAGCCTTCAGCGCATCCACATCACCGCCAGCCTGTGCAACAGCATCGGCAATTGCGGTAAGGATTGCGTTCGAAGAGTTGGTCGCACCTGAAACGGTGTCAACCGCAAGGGACTGGTTCGCGATGACTGCATCCGGAATCGTCGCAAATGCAGGATCGCTGAGTCCGGCAGTTTCAGCATGTTCAATCACGTCAATCGCGGTAATGGCGTCATCTGAGAAGGTCACACTGAGTTTCACCGGTCCGTTGTTGCCCTGACCCTCAGCCTCATAGGTACCTGCCGCATAACTGGCAGCACTTGCCGTTACACAGAGGAACATGAGCGCGAGAACCAGTGCCAGCAGGGTACTGAGTTTCTTCATGGTTCGTCTTTCCTTTCGTATAATTTGACAATTACTGTCATGCATCTCGATTATATCAGATCGGAATTAATGTGACAACTGACAAATTCGGTCATCTGGCCTGCCCTGAGGGGCGAGACTCCCGGCAGTCTGCGATTGATCCAATGTCTGAAAAGACATTTCATTGCCCAGAGATGCAATCTGAAGATGGCGCATGGCGTTTGCTGCACGGTGGGGATTTGCTGGAATTCTGATTTTACGCCGGATGCATGTGGGATATGTCCGCAGAGTATGCTATAATGACATTCCGAATGACTGAACCCGGACAAGGGATGCAGCAACATGTCTGCCTGGAGGCGATAAAAATGGGGAACACCGGATCAATTCATGGTAGCCCTTTATCTGTGTTTCCAGAACCCGTGAGGGATTTTGGACCGAAGAATCGTGTTTTTCGAAAAGTACAAAGGCTGAAACCGAACCCGTTTGAGGACTGATTTTGATGGAACAGGTCGTTACACTCCCAATGATGCTTGAGGCCAGAGAGGTACGCGCAAACCGGCAGCGGATGCTGCTTGAGCGGCATAAATGCCCGCTGGTTTCCTTTACGATGAATATTGCGGGACCAGTCAAAAATGGTCCTCTGATCCGGCGCGGTTTTCTGCTTGGCCGGGAGGCATTGCTTTCCCGGCTTCGCCTTGCAGGCGCTGAGCTGCTTGAAACTGTGGAAACGGATACTGCCACCGGATGCGAAGGCATCTATGCCGTTCGTTTCCCGGCGGACGCACTCAAAAGAATGACATGCGAGATAGAGGAAAGCACAAAACCGGGACGGCTTTTTGATATGGATGTCATTGCTACGGATGGTGGAAAGCTGGATCGGCCTCAGCCAAGGACATGCCTGATCTGCGGAAATCTGGCGCGTGACTGTGCCAGAAACCGGACACACACGGTGGAACAGCTACAGTCTGCCACACAGGCGATACTGCTTGATGCCGTCCAGACGGCAGATGCAGCACATGGCGCCGAGCTGGCTGTCCGGGCACTGCTTTTTGAGGTTGCGGTGACGCCAAAGCCCGGACTTGTGGACCGTATCAATAACGGCAGCCACCGGGATATGGATTTCTACAGTTTCCTGTCCAGCGCGGCCGCCCTGTGGCCATATTTTGAGGACTGTGTCCGGACCGGCATGAAAACGGCTAAAGAGGCGGCCAAAACTACGCTTACTACGCTGCGGCCGCTCGGCTTGCAGGCGGAATGCAGATGCGCAGAGCAAATGGCAATGTCAATACCCACAAGGGAGCGATCTTTTCACTTGGAATTCTCTGCGGGGCGCTGGGACGCATCGAGCGGGAACAGTGGATGAGGCCGGAACGCATCCTTGATGAGGCAGCTGCCATGTGTGAGGGAATAGTAAAGGCTGAGCTGAAAACCGGAAATGACGGAACGACAGCCGGTCAGCGCATCTACAGGGAGTATGGTATTTCCGGCATCCGGGGAGAGGCGGAAGCGGGATTTCCGATGGTCAGGCAGATCGGGCTCCCAAGGCTTGAGGAAGGCCTTGATATGGGGAAATCCCTTGATGAGGCCGGCGGCGCAGCGCTTTTGCATATGCTGGCGTCGGCTGCGGACTCCAATATGATATCGCGGGGCGGCATGGAGACATTCAGGAAAGTCCAGGCGGACCTTCGGGCGACCCTGGACAGGTGCCCATGGCCGGACCGGTCAATCCTTGAGGCGGAGGATCTAAAATTTATCCGGGAAAACCTTTCGCCAGGTGGAACAGCAGATCTGCTGGCACTGTGTTTCATGCTGCATTTCCTGAAGGAGGATGAAAAAGATGGATTACTGGATCAGTGATGTATCCCTGTCGGATAAGGTTACACTTGCAAAGATAGATGCGCTGCTTGCCCAGGAAGGGATCCGGCGGGATAAGAATCTTGACTACATCTGTGCCTTGCAGGATGATGAGGCAAATGTTGTTGCGACGGGCAGCTGCTTTGGCAGCACGCTTCGCTGCTTTGCAGTCAGTCATGAGCATCAGGGGGAAGGACTGCTCAATCAGGTGATTACGCACCTGATTGATATGCAGGCATCCCGCGGGAACTTCCATCTGTTCCTCTATACAAAGCCGGATGCAGCCCGTTTCTTCGGTGACCTTGGCTTTTATGAGATCAGCCGGGTACCGGGCAAGCTTGTCTTCATGGAAAACCGCAGGGATGGCTTTCCATCTTATCTGAGGAAGCTGTCAAAGGACCGTCGCGACGGCCGATCTGCGGCAATTGTCATGAACGCCAATCCGTTTACACTTGGCCATCTACACCTGGTTGAAACGGCTGCCAGAGCGTGCGACACGCTGCACCTGTTTATCGTAACGGAGGATCTGAGCCTGGTGCCGTACCGCATTCGCAGGCAGCTGATTGAGGCAGCTACAGCCCACATTCCCAACCTTCTGTACCACGAATGCGGGCCATATATCATCTCGAGTGCGACTTTCCCCAGTTATTTCCTCAAGGATGAGACTGATGTCATAGAAGGCCAGGCAATGCTGGACATTGCGGTT
>JAFSZW010000063.1 GCA_017458865.1 Clostridia bacterium | reverse complement strand
CTTTGAAGTTCTTTTGAAGTTCCTTTGAAGTAGCTTTGAAGTTCCTTTGAAGTTCCTTTGAAGTTCCCTTGAAGTAGCTTTGAAGTTCCTTTGAAGTAGCTTTGAAGTTCCCTTGAAGTAGCTTTGAAGTTCCTTTGAAGTTCCCTTGAAGTTCCTTTGAAGTCGAAGAAGGAAGCAAATCAGGCGAACATACAAGCTGGCCTTATGAAAGATGATGATTCTCATACTGGTGTATAAGCACCAGTTCTTAACCAGCTCGAGAGTTGTCTGGCATCTTTTGAAGAGGACAATGTAGGATTACAATTCCTTCGATTTGGAATTAATGAAGCAGCCATGCGATGCATGGCTGCTTGATGTGTCATTGCTTACCTTTGCTGACAAAACCAGACTGCACTCAGCTGATTCCCAGTTCCAGTGTCTGGATGTCAAGGATTGATGCGTTTCCACTCAGATCCTCATAGATATAAACCAGTGCGTAATACGGTTCCGCATTTGGATACACCACCTGGGCACGGCACAGATAACAGTAATTCATGCCGGAAACCAGCTGGTTTCCAAGGCAGAGCATGGGAGTATAATCCACGCCAACCAGGCCTTCCATGGCTTTTGCAAACCGCTCCGTATCCGTTTCACTGAGTGTCGCATCCTCGCTAATTGACCATCCACCGGCACGGATATCCCCAAGATCCAGTACCTCACCCGCATCAGGCGTTCCTGCATCATTTTCGGCGATCACTGATGTTTCAAACAACAGAATCAGCACTGCCAACAAGGCAAAAACAGCCAGTATCATCTTTCTCATCATGTTTCCTCCAACCCCTCTCTCATCCGGGACAGCCTGCAGCCGTACCGGAACATTTCCCAGGGCACATGCTCTGCAGCCTGCGCCCCCGTATGTCCAGATCTGATCCTTGCACCAGTATGCACTCACAAACCAGGTTCACTTTATAGACGAACCAGATTCAGGAATTGTTCCCAATATGATAAATTCTGCCTCACGTGTTATGCAAGTCCCATTTTGCTCAGATATTCACAAACTGCATCAGCAAGCATCTCATGGCTATATTCAGTCATATGCATGCCATCAAAAGTCATCCGCAGCTCCAGTGAATATGTGTCAAAAAAGCGGACTCCAAACTGCTCAGCCACCCTGGCATAGCCTCTGGTGATCTTTTCCCCGATACCACAGGCAAGCGATGGATAAACCGGTGTCATTGATGCCAGGATAATCCGGTCCTTTTTATCCGGATAGCGTTCTGTCAGTGCGGTAAGCGCTGGTATCCATCGATCTGCAAGTCTGTCCATAATCACATAGCGCAATGACATTAAATCGTTGACGCCCAGCATAAGGAAGAGAACATCCCATTGTTCAGAATCAACGGACGAAAGGAACAGCGGGATCGCACGCTTGAGCGGAATCTTCCGTCCCGGCAGACTGTCATTTACCACCCGGCATCCTGTTTTCGCCGCTACACGATTAAGCCAGATTGTCTCCTCTGGCAGTCGATTTCCCGGAACTCCAATATGTGGATCCCAGCCCCACATGTTGGAATCTCCATATCCGTACAGGCAGAAATCACTCATGCATCAGTACCTCTATCACCTGCTCCGGTTCCTGAAAACAATGAACCAGTTCTGCCAAGGCATTGCGAATGGCACCCGCCTGATGCATTCCATCCAGTGCCTGCAGAAACGCATCATAATATCCGTCTGGATTAAAGACCAGAACAGGCTTCGTGCACTGGCCCACAGTTCGTTTGGCCAGCACAGTAAATAGCTCATCCAGTGTCCCAATGCCGCCAGGCAGAATCAGAAATGCATCCGCAAGTTCTATCATCTTCTCCTTGCGGTCTGTGAGGTCAACCGTTTTAATCACACTGCCGCAACCAGGATGCACCGGACGCTCTCCGAAAAAGCCGGGCACAACCCCTGTAATCTCTGCGCCTGCCCTGACAAACCCTTCGGCAATCTCATGCATAAGCCCAAAGTCGCACCCACCGAAGATCAGTGTATGCCCGTTTTTTCCAAGAATCTCTCCGACCTGCCTGACCGGCTCTGAATACACTTCCATAACGGAAGATGCAGCAAATGCAGCAATGTTCATAAGCGTTGTTTCCTTTCTGTCAGCCTGCATTCATTATAACCGTTTCCTTTGCCCGGATCAATCCTGCAGGCCCTTTCCCGGCATTGCGGTTCGTGCTCTATCAGCACATTCCCGTCGCCCTGCATAATCCCACCGAGCGCAGCTTTCTCTCAGTTAATGCCCAGCCTCAGCGAGATGTGGAAACAGTCATGGACGTGATCTGCCGGCGTATAAACAACCCAGCCATAGAAATCGCCGAGAGGAATCTGTCCGTGTTCCTCAAGGAATGCCTCAAAAGGCCGCAGTGCGGTGCGGGGAATCCTGTCAAGGCGCTGTGTCCGGATCATGCCCTGGATGCATTTGCATGGAGGCGTATATTCTATAGGCTCCTCGTACACTTCATGCAGCCGCTGAAAAGCACCACTCAGCAGACCAATCCCCGCCTCAACCGGACAGTACGCATCTGGCGGCAGACCAAAGGCCCGCTTTGGAATACGGATAACTGAGTACGTATCCGGCACATCGTTCATCCACCGTTTGAAGATCTTTGCCGTTTCCGGCGGATCTGTTTCTGTGCCATGAAAATATAGCCTATATGCACCTACCATCCTGCTCTCCGTAATCTCCGTCTTGCCGGTCGAACAGGTCTGGAAGGCATCCACATGAAGACGCAGCCGGGACAGTTTCTGATACAGCTCTTCAATTTCCTGCTCAATCGCCTGTTCCTTGCCAACGAGAGACCTGTGAATATCCTTCACCGTGATCTTCCGGTCCACACCCGGCAGTTCAGACAGTTCAACACCAAATGCATTCAGCTGCTTCAGCTGAACCAGACTCATAACATCCTCTTCTGAATATTCTCTGTATCCATTTTCAAGGCGTGCAGGATCCATGAGTCCCTCTGTATCATAGTACCGGAGTGTTGTCCGGTTCATTCCGGTGAGTTTTTCGAGTTCGCCAATTGTAAGTTTCATTATGGCATCCTCCTGTATTGGTTAATCTTCAGAACATATCTGTCTGCAAAAGCGAGACTCGTTCGATGCCCGCAACTGTATCCCTTTCCACTGACACAGGCATTCTGACAAACACCGCACTCTGTCTTTACGAAAACGCCTCATTCTTCCTGCAATTAGCCGCAGCTCCCCTCCGGAAACTGCACGACTTCTATCTCGCAGGTATGTTTCCCTGTTCTTTCATCGTAGTTTATTCTGCAAAGAACAATATGCCCTTCATATGGCTGTATCACCGCGGGATATTGCTTCTCCATGACTTGCTGAATCACGCCGTCGGCTGTATTGTTCCATTTCAGTTCAATGACCATTGCCGGTAGTTTCGAGCCTGAGGCAGGGATGAAAGCAACATCTGCCAATCCTTTGACGGAAGGTATTTCTATAACTTTCGCACACTTTCCGATTGCCGAAAGATAAGCGTATTTTATGACTGAGCTCAGTGACCGCTCGTCATTAGAATACTTTGGCGCATTCTGTTCCGCTCCTATTTCATCCAGACGTTTCGCGACATCGTCCGCATTTCCGGCTATGGTATTGCTGAGCATGTTGTCAGATCTTTTGATCAGCATCATCCAGCGCTCACCGACATCCTCTTTGGAAAGGAATGTCCTGAACTCTGTCCAAACCTCCTTATTCGGAATTCGAACCGCACTCTTTTCCGAATCATACGTCAGATAACCAAAGTGGACCAGAAGTGTCAGAATGTCATCTCTTGATGATAACCTCTCCATATCATTTTGAAAGCCCTCAGTATCAACTATCACCTCAGAACCCGCGATCAGCGTTGCGACGGTTTCCTGAAGGCCTTCAAAATCCATTTTTATGTATTCGCTCAGTCCGGTATCTGCGGAGGTGGTTCTCCAATAAGACCGACAGCATTTTGCCTCCACTGCCCGCATCACAGAATACGGGTTATAAACAGGCTCTGAACCCGCAAAATCATATCCGTCATACCAGGTTTTAAACGCTTCAAATGACATCCTTTTTCTCTTGCAGATCCGCTGTACCTCGGTTTCTGAGAAACCCGTAAACCTTGCATATTCACCCGGCCAGAGTACCGAGAACTCCTTAAAATCCGAAACAGCCGACTGAAATCCAACTTTTTTAATAGGAAGAATGCCCGTCATACAGGCAGCAGCAACTGCTTTGGGCGTGAAATTCATATTCTTATACCAGCCTCTGAGCAGATGGAGATAAGCTTCCTGCGCATCATCATCGTATTTTGCTTCCCGTATCACAGCATCCCATTCATCAATGATGAAAACAAACGGTTTCCCATCCGGCAAATTTACGCATCGCAGGAGAAAATCATTTAAATCATCGCCGTCATCAGGAACAAATCCCTGCTCGATCAGATCCTTCCAAACAGCTCTCTTAATCATCCCTGGAACATCCCGGTATGATCCCAGGCCTGCCCTGACACTGGAGATGAAACCAGATATATCCAGGAAAACCACGTTGAACTGGTTCAGATAAGTCTGATATGTCTTTGTGCGGGCAATGCTCTTTTTGATCAAAGAGGGATCGCGAATCACAAGTACGGTCATAATAAGCTGCCAGCATTCTGGCTATCCATGTCTTTCCAAACCGGCGCGGTCTGCTGATGCATGTCAGTTTGCTCTTTGTTCCAATCGTCTGGTTTATCAGGCCGATCAAACCCGTCTTATCCACATAGTCTTTATCTGCAATTTCAGCAAACGCCCGATTCCCAGGATTTACGTATACGCCCATAGTCCTGTCTGCTTTCTTTATTCTATAACTGAATGATAAGCTCGATTTTCTCTAATAAATCACATAATATAATTACTGTCAAGATAAGAATGCTGATATGGATAACCGCCAGGATCCATTTCTCGTGTATTATGGTCACGATACAGGCTTTATTCCTGTTCCGATCATGAGAACATCAGAGGTATATCTCTTCCTTCGCCTGGCGCCTTATCCGGAAAGTGCAGTATGACTTGCCTTTCATATCCATAAAATTCGACAGGTCCGGCACTTTTTCCGGGAAACCCTGCAGGTAACTGGAAGGTCAAAAATGGCCATTCGTCCACGGCAGGCATGGCATTCAGACCGCCTTATTTGAATCAAATGGCTCAGATTCACCACAAAAAACGACAGAAGTCGCTTGTTTGGCTTCATCCTTACCCCCAGATTTCGGGAAAAACAGGGGGTTGACTGTACAGTTGGCTTGAGCCTTATACTCTCACCGACGCTAAAAAACAGAAAGGATGTAACTCAAATGAATAAAGCGTTATGTATGATTCTGGCTCTTGCCATGATGGTCCTCATGCTGTGCTCTGCCGTTGCAGAACCCGCCGTATTTACCGGTTCCGCACGCGGCATGCAGGGTGAGGTCATTGTCAATGTCACCATTGACGACGGAAAAATCACTGCTATTGAATATGAAAAGTATCCGGAGACGGAGAACATCACCTATGTCGCCAGGGATCGCATCCCGGCACAGATCATTGAGCATCAGACACTGGACGTCGATACGGTTACCGGCGCAACCTTTGCCAGCTATGCCATCGTCGGAGCGGTAAAGAACGCCATCAAGGCATCCGGACTTGAAGTCCCTGCCATGACCGCAGAAGCGTTCCGTGAGCCGGCAGGCCCTGATGAAGAGTGGTCAACTGACGTTCTGGTTATGGGCGGCGGCGGTGCCGGCCTGGCAGCAGCCATCACGGCAGCTGAGCACGGCGCAAACGTCATCCTGATCGAAAAGAGCAGCGTCATGGGCGGAAACACCATGGTTGCAGGCGCCGCCTACAACGCAGTGGACCCGGACGCTCAGAGCATCATGCTCCTCACCCGTTCCCAGAAAGATACGCTGGATGGCTATCTGGCCATTTCTGAGGATGACCCGTCCCTCAAGTTCGACCAGTTCCCGGAGTGGAAAGCTGTTCTTGAGCAGCTCAAAGCTGACATCACCGCCTTCTTTGCTGCGAACGAAGGCAAGACGGTTGGCGTGGACATGCCTGGATTTGACTCTGTTGCACTGCACATGTGGCACTGCTACACCGGCGGCCTGCGTCAGCTCCTGGACGGCAGCTATGTTGCCCCGAAGATTGAGCTTGCCCGCACTCTGGCTGAAAATGCCCTTGGTTCCTTCGAATGGATGAACAGCATTGGCCTCAATGCCTCTTACGGCAAAGATGCTGAGTACGGCGGATATCCGGGACTCGGAACCGTGCTTGGTGCCATGTGGCCGCGTACGCACAGCTTCATGAGCGGCGCAGAGCGCATTCCGCAGCTGATCAAAGTTGCCGAGGAAAAGGGCGTCAAGATCTACACTGAAACCCGCGGCACCGAACTGCTGACAGATGAGACCGGCCGCGTGATCGGCGCAAAGGCCGAGACTGTCACCGGCACAAAGATCACCATCAACACCAAAAACGGCGTTATCCTGGCTACTGGCGGCTACTGCGCAAATCCGGCCATGGTCAAGGAATATGACAATTACTGGGGCGATGACCTGACTGCACATACCCTCAGCACCAACCTTGGCACCAACGAAGGCGACGGCATCATCATGGCGACCGCCATCGGTGCAGATACTTTCGGCATGGGCGTTGCCCAGATGATGCCTTCCTCCTCCCCGGTTAAGGGCACGATGACCGATGGCATCTGGGCAGATGCTGCTGAACAGATCTGGATTGATGGAAACGGCGACCGTTTCGTCAACGAATACGCCGAGCGTGATGTGCTTGCCAAGGCATCCCTGACGCTTGACAACGGTATCTTCTATATCATCTATGCCGGCCGCGGCGACATCTCACAGCCGGATCAGATGCTGACCGGTTCCCCGTATGATGCCCGCGTTGCCGGAATGGTTGAAGGCGGACACATCTGGTACGGAACCACCCTCAAAGAGCTGGCTGAGGCCACAAAGACCGCTGCCGCAGGCTGCACACCGGCCTTTACCGAGGAAAAGCTCCGCGAGACCATTGAAAAGTACAATCAGTATGTCCTGAATCAGAAGGATGAGGACTTCGGCAAGGAAGTGCTCGCCGGCGCTATCGACATTGACGCCGTTGAGGCAAACCCGGAGATGGGCATCTGCATCAGCCCGCGCAAGGCTTCCCTGCATCACACCATGGGCGGTATCTGCATCGACACCAATACCCGTGTTATCCGCGCTGACGGCACCCCGATCGAGGGACTGTGGGCAGCAGGCGAGGTGACCGGCGGCATCCATGCCGGCAACCGTCTTGGCGGCAATGCCATTGCTGACATCTTCACATTCGGCCGCATCGCAGGCGAACAGAGCACTGCAGAGGCCAAATAAGCCAAATACGCTCACTGCCTGAGTGCAGTTTATCAGGGATCCGAGTTGCTCGGATCCCTTTTTCATTGCCGGAACAGCCCGGCAGTGAATGCAGGCACAGGCCTGTCCATCGTCCATGAGACCTGTTGGAAAGGGCGGGATTGAGACTGCCTGCCATGGTTATAGTTGGTAGTACTGCCCGTGCCGTTCAGCGATCCGTATGCATGACTGAGAGGCAGGGCACAGGCCTGTCAATCGCCCATGTGATCTGACGGAAAGGACGGAATTGAAGCTGCCTGGGATGGAATAGCAGGTGGATCTGCACGTCCTGCGGGCCATGTGCCTTGCAAGCATCAGTACACGCGGCTGCAGGCGGACAAAGGGCGCGCAGAACCACGAGATACTTCACTGACGCCTGTGGCGCTGAGAGCCGAAACTGAGCATAAAGCATAAAGCAGGAAGCCTTTTGAGACTTCCTGCGGATATCGGATTGTTGCTTATCAGTTCTTGACCGGTTTCTTTTCTTTCTTCCGTCCGGTTGTGCCGACAACGACTTTCTGGATGCAGATGAACAGGAGCAGAAGGAGGCCTGTCGCAATCTTGCCCCACCAGGACAGGAGGTTTCCATTGAAGGTGATCAGGGCCGGGATGATGGATTTGAGCAGGACGCCGAACAGCGTTCCGATCATGTATCCGACACCGCCGGTCAGCAGCGTTCCGCCGATGACCGCGCAGGTGATGACATCCAGCTCAGCGCCCTGGAGCGAAAGGTTCCAGCCGCTCTTGACATAGAGCGCATAGGCGATGCCTGCGAGCACGGAACAGAGACCGTTGAAGCCGTACACCAGAACCTTGGTTCTGCCAACCGGCAGGCCCATCAGCTTGGCGCTCTGCTCATTGCCGCCAATGGCGTATACATTGCGGCCAAAGCGCGTCTTCTGCAGGATGATCGTGCCAATGATGATCATGCTGACAAACAGGAGCACGTTGAAGTTGATAAACGCAATGGGCTTGACCTTTACCCACTGGCCGTCCTGCAGGCGCATGAAATAGATCTTCCAGCCTGCCAGTGCGTCCATCATGGGATGATGGATATCAATGGATTCACGGCTGATCAGGGAGCAGACGCCGCGGGCCAGGAACATGCCGGTCAGCGTCGTAATGAACG
>JAFSZW010000062.1 GCA_017458865.1 Clostridia bacterium | reverse complement strand
GAATGCCTTTCTTGCAAAGCGAGAAGGCACGGCTTCCAATCATGCCACGCGTCTTGTCATTGAGCGGCACATGAACGGTCAGGAAGTCGCTTTCAGCGAAAACGGCATCAAGGGAGTTCTCGCGACGTACGCTGCGGGAGAGCTTCCATGCATGGTCTACGGAGATCATGGGATCGTAACCGATGACTTTCATGCCAAGTGCCTCAGCGGCATTTGATACCAGAACACCAATGGCACCAAGACCGATAACGCCAAGTGTCTTTCCGCGAAGTTCAGGGCCGACAAATTTACTCTTACCTTTCTCGACGGTCTTTTCAAGTGCATCGCCCAGGCCAGCCTGGGTCTTTTCCCACTGGATGCCGCCGATGATATTGCGGCAGGAGAGGAGCATGGCAGCAATGACCAGCTCGCATACGGCGTTGGCGTTGGCGCCTGGGGTATTGAAGACGCAGATACCGGCTTCGCTACAGGCATCAATCGGAATGTTGTTGGTGCCGGCGCCGGCGCGTGCGATACACTGAACACTCTTTGGGAGGACCATCTCGTGCATGGAGGCGGAGCGGACAAGGATCGCATCGGGATTCTCACAGGAATCCGATACATGGTAGCTGTCGTGCAGCTCAGAGTAGATGGCCGGCGAAATCGCGTTCAGCGTTTTAATGTTATATTCCATAGTATCCTCCTCACGCTCAGGCGTTTGCCAGTTCAAATGCCTTCATGAAGTCGATGAGCGCTTTCACGCCTTCAATCGGCATCGCGTTGTAGATGCTGGCACGCATACCACCGACAATGCGGTGACCTTTCACATTGACAAGGCCCTTCGCGCCTGCCTCCTTGCAGAACTTTGCGTCCATATCAGGATCGCCGGTGATAAAGGTGACATTCATGCGGCTGCGGTCCTTTTCCATCGCAGTACCCTTAAAGAGCTTGCTGTTGTCGATGAAATCATACAGCAGGCGGGCCTTCTCGATGTTGACCTTCTCGAGCGCAGCAACACCGCCCTGTGCCTTGATCCATTTGAAGACCCGGCCGGCAACATAGATACCGAAGCAGTTCGGGGTGTTGAGCTTGCTGTCCTTGTCGGCCATTTCCTTGAAGTTCATGACCTTCGGGGTAATGGGCATGGCATTTCCCAGCAGATCCTCACGGACAATGACGATAACAACGCCAGCGGGGGCGACATTCTTCTGAGCACCTGCATAGATGAGTCCAAACTTGGAGACATCATAGACCTCGCTCAGAATGTTGGAGGACATATCTGCAACCAGCGGAACATTGCCGGTCTCGGGGATCTTTGACCAGCGGGTCCCGTAAATGGTGTTGTTCGTGGTAATGTGCACATAGCTGGCATCCGGGCTCAGTGTGTATTCCGGAATGTACGTGTAATTGTCATCGCGGGATGAACCTGCAACCACGACTTCGCCGTACTTTTTTGCCTCAACCAGAGCATTGTGCGCAAAATTGCCGCTATCGACATAGTCAGCCTTGCCGCCACGCATGAGATTCATTGCGACAGCAGCAAACATGGCAGTCGCACCGCCCTGCAGGAACAGAACCTTGTAGCCCTCTGGGATGCCCATGACATCACGGAAGTCGGCCACGGTCGTCTCAAAAATGTCAAGATACATCTTTGAACGATGGCTCATTTCCATAACGGACATGCCGGTGTTGCCGTAGCAGAGAAGGTCGCGCTGAACCTCTTCAAGAACAGGAAGGGGCAGCATGGAGGGGCCGGGTGCAAAGTTATAAACGCGTTCCATTACATTCACCTCTATAGTCTTTAAAACGTCCATCCCTTGCGGGATGTGCTGAAAACGCGAGTATCTTATCACGAATTGTCGGAAAAGGCAAGGAAATGAAAGTGATTGATGTTGAAAATGCAGATTTGCCTATGAATAGCCTTGTAGAGTGGTGAATTTTGCAATATAATGCTCCGGTAAAGTTTAAATATGGAGGCAGATTATGCTGACAGATATCCAGATTGCTCAGGCATGCATCCCGAAACCAATAGACGTAATCGCGCAGATGGCAGGAATTCCTGCAGATGCGGTGGAACCATATGGAAAAACGAAGGCGAAAATCGCCTATCAGCAGCTGATGGATCGTCAGATGGACGGACGTCTGGTACTTGTAACGGCAATCAATCCGACACCGGCAGGTGAGGGAAAAACTACGGTGTCCATAGGTCTTGCGGACGCACTTCGCCAGGAGGGAATCAATGCCGGCCTGGCCCTTCGTGAACCTTCTCTGGGACCGGTCTTTGGTCTTAAAGGCGGCGCAACAGGCGGCGGTTATGCGCAGGTGCTGCCCATGGAGGCCATCAACCTGCATTTTACAGGTGATATGCATGCCATTACCGCGGCCAACAACCTGATCTGCGCGATGGTTGATAACAGTATCCAGCAGGGAAATCCCTGCAACATAGACCCGCGCAGGGTGACTGTTCGCCGCTGCATGGATATGAATGACCGCCAGCTGCGGAATATCCTCTGTGGACTTGGCGGCAAGGCGAACGGAACACCGCGTGAGGAAGGCTTTGATATCACAACAGCAAGTGAAATGATGGCTGTTCTATGCCTTTCCAGCTCGATCAGCGATCTCAAGACGAGGATAGGCCGGATTGTAGTCGGACGCACATATAAAGACGAGCTCGTCCGGGTGTCGGATATTGGCGCACAGGGGGCAGCAGCTGCATTGCTGGCAGAGGCTATAAGGCCGAACCTGGTTCAGACGCTGGAAGGCACACCGGCACTTGTCCATGGTGGACCGTTTGCCAATATTGCCCATGGCTGCAACTCAATCATTGCAACGCAGACGGCACTCCGTCTCTTTGATGTTACGGTAACTGAGGCCGGATTCGGTGCGGATCTCGGTGCGGAGAAGTTCATTGATATTAAGTGCCGTGCCAGCGGACTCCGGCCAAACGCAGTAGTTGTTGTGGCAACAGTGCGCGCACTTAAATACCATGGCGGTGTGCCAAAGAGCGAGCTGGGGAAGGAAAACCTGGATGCGCTTCGTGCAGGCCTTTCCAATCTGCGGCAGCATCTTGATAATGTGACCAATGTCTGGGGCCTCCCGGCAGTGGTTGCTGTGAATCGCTTCGAGAGTGATACGGACGCGGAACTTGACCTTGTGCGCAGTGCGGCTGCCGAAATGGGTGCTGATACTGTTCTGTGCGAGGTATGGGCACGCGGCGGTGCTGGCGGCCGTGAGCTGGCCAGGGCCGTGCTTGTCGCTATGGATAAGGGTGATCCTAACCGGTTCAGCTTTACCTACCCGGATGAGGCGGGACTTGCCGAAAAGATTACTGCTGTCGCGAAACGGATTTACCACGCGGATTCTGTCAAGTTCGCGCCTGCGGCGGCCAAGGAGCTGGCGTCCCTGACCGCTCAGGGCTTTGGCAGCTGTCCGGTTTGTATTGCCAAGACACAGTATTCCTTCTCGGATGATCCGACCCGGCTTGGTGCACCGGAGCACTTTGAGTTGAATGTGCGTCAGGTACGCGTGAGCGCCGGTGCAGGCTTTGTGGTTGCACTGTGCGGCGAGATCATGACCATGCCAGGATTGCCCACCCTGCCAGCGGCGAGGAATATTGATGTAGATGATACAGGCAGAATCTCCGGACTGTTTTGATCGCATGCCAGCCAAACAGGATTGGCTGGCATACTTTTTAACGCCTGGCAAGGCGCAGGCTTTGAGCTGTCTGTGGTACTGAAAAGGGGGGCGGTGTTTGGATGGGAACGGTTTCTGATTATCTCAGGGTGGCAGGAAGAAATATCTGCGTTTTTATAATCGCATTGTGCTTGGTGTGCTCTTGTTGTGGGGCTCTTTCTTCCTTCCTCACAAACCCATTGATTATCACGTCGAAATTTCCTCTTATATGATGATGGAAGAGGGAATGTATCCGTGGCTGGTCAGCGAAACGGTGGCATCAGTTATGGATAACTTCACAGATGCTATTATGATTTCCGAAGCACTCGTGGACGCACCTGATGGGGAGGAACTCAAATATGCCATGATGGCATACAATGAGAGTAACGATGGTTTTCCTCATGAGGCACTTCGCGCGCACTATGAGGATCCTTCGTCACTTCATCTGGCAAGTTATGAACGGTACTGGCATGGTTATCTTGTTCCACTGAAACTGCTCTTGCAGCGCTTTTCTCTGCAGGAGATCCGTCTGATTAATACTTCCTGCCAGATGGCACTGGTTTTTCTCATCCTCTACATTTTGTCGAAAAAGAAAATGCAGCATCTTTTTGCACCTTTGTTTATTGGAACACTCAGTCTATTCCCGCCAGCTGTAGGTCTTTGCCTGCATTTTTCTTCGGTATTTTACATCGCAAACATTGCATCTGTGCTGGTGCTCCTTTTTAACAGCCGTCTGGACAGTGTGAAAGGCGGATGGGCTACTTTTTTCCTCATTGTGGGTATGCTGACCTCTTACTTTGATTGTATGACGTATCCTGTGTTTACGCTGGGTCTCCCGCTCTGCTTTGTCTTTGCAAAACACCGAGGGTTAAAGAATATGGCTGGATTCAGCAGTTTGTCAGCTGTACATTCCACTGGTGTCTGGGATACGGTGCATTCTGGGCAGGTAAATGGGTCGTAGGAAGTGTACTGACGGGTAAAGACATGATAGCGTCTTCTATGGATATTGTTGCGTTCAGAGCTTCCCGATCGTTGCATTCCATGCCGCTGACGCTGTCCAAAG
>JAFSZW010000061.1 GCA_017458865.1 Clostridia bacterium | reverse complement strand
TTCAGGCAGATTGGCGCTGCGGTCAAAATTCGTTGTGCCGCAGCCTGCCGGGATCGCACAGCAGACGCGGATATTATACGGCTGCAGCTCCGTGTACAGACCTTTTGAAAAACCGAGAACGCCCCATTTCGCGCTTGCGTAAAGGTCGGCATTTAAGGCAAGCTCGAAATGGGGTGGCCCCATGTTTATTTGTTGATCATCAGATTCATGCTTCCCATCTTGTATCCGCCAAGATCCAGCGTTACATAGAGGAATCCCAGCTGCTTAAAGAATGGTGTGATTTCAGATGCCAGGTCGGCAATGGACGGGATCTGTTCTGGTGGGACTTCAATCCGGGCTTGCCGGTCATGAATGCGGACGCGGAACTGGGTGTATCCTTTTTCCATCAGCCAGTTTTCCGCCTGTTCGACCATATTCAGCTTTTCGTCGGTAATGGTTTCCCCATAGACGAAGCGGGAAGCCAGACAGGCAAAGGAAGGCTTGGACCAGGTCGGAAGCCCCAGTTCCTGAGAAAGCTGACGGATTTCCGCCTTATACAGGTTTGCTTCACGCAGCGGGCTTACGACGCCGAGTTCGGAAACCGCCATGAGGCCGGGGCGATAATCGCCCAGATCATCCATATTGGAGCCTTCTGCAATATAGGCAATGCCCTGTTCCTTTGCAATTTCCCCAATGCGGGTGAACAGCGCCTTTTTGCAGATGTAGCATCGGTTCGGCGGGTTGTCCCGGAAACCAGGAATCTCATCTGCCATGACGGAAACCAGGATGTGACGGATGCCCTCTTGTTTGCAGAATTCCAGGGCCTCTTCTCGTTCCCGGGCAGGGAACCAGCAGGCAGTAGCTGTGATAGCCAGGGCCTTATCACCCAGAACATCATGGGCGACTTTCAGCATCAATGTGGAGTCGACGCCGGAAGAGTAGCCCACAGCTAACGAGCCGAGACTGCGGATATAATCCTGTAGATGCTGATATTTTTCGTGCAGCAGATCCATGAAAAAACCTCCTTCATTTACTGCCTTGCACAGATGGTGCCGCCCCCAAGAACTTCATTTCCCTGGTAGAGGACGACGGCCTGTCCCAGCGTGATCGCGCGCTGCGGGGTATCGAAAACGATATGCAGCTGATCGCCGTCCTGGGTTACGGTGGCCCACTGTGGTACTGCCTGATAGCGGATGCGTGCCTGTGCACGCAGCGGCTGTTCGATCCGGTCAAAAGGGATCAGGTTGATACGGTCCGCAGTCAGATCCGTGGTGAACAGATCCTCGTTGCGGCCAAGATGCACGGTATTGGCGGACGGATCCACGTCTGTTACAAACATGGGCTCACCCAGGGCAATTCCAAGCCCTTTGCGCTGGCCGACCGTGTAACGGATGATCCCTTTATGATGGCCAGCCACGGTTCCATCAGCGAGGACGAAATCACCCTCCGGGTAGGTCCGGCCGGTGTATTGTTCAATGAACTGCGCATAGCTGCCGGTCTGTACAAAGCAGATATCCTGGCTTTCATGTTTGCGCGCGTTGATGAAACCCTGTTTCTCAGCAATGGCCCTGACCTCCGGCTTGGTCAGCCCACCCAACGGAAACTGTGTATGGGCCAGTTGTTCCTGCGTCATGGAGTAGAGGACATAGCTCTGGTCTTTCGCAGGATCTGCCGCCATATACAGGTGAAAGCGACCGGCAGCATCTTCACGGATCTGCGC
>JAFSZW010000060.1 GCA_017458865.1 Clostridia bacterium | reverse complement strand
TGCAGTATAATAGAGATGGAGTCAGATTGAAAACTCTGTTTTCAATATTTACCTGTTTTCGCATTGCTCTGAAACCGATCTGATTTGAACGCCGAAAGCGTTTTATCGAATTGATGTTTCAGATCTTTTCGAAAATGAGCATAATCAGACGTTTGAAGGAGGATTACTCACATGAAAACAAGGACACCGGTTCTCGCTTTACTCCTGTGCTCGATTTTCTGCCTGGGCCTGTTCAATTCCGCATCTGGCATGGCGGAGAATACAATAGCTGACAGGGAATCCATCTACCAGGTTGCGCTGCTTCAATCCCTGGCGCAGGGACATTTTGACGGCATGGTCACCGTTGGTGAACTGAAGGCACACGGTGATACAGGCATTGGTACTTTTGAGGGCGTCAACGGTGAGATGATTGTTCTGGATGGTGTGGTCTACCAGGCAATTTATGACGGCAGCATTGTGACGCCGCCGGACAGTGAGACGATTCCGTTCTCCAATGTGACGTTTTTTGAAACGGATGTCAGCCTTCCGTTGACAGGCATCGCCGATATGGCAGCACTTCAGGAGCAGCTTAATGCTGTGGTGAACGAGCATGGTGCCAACCTGTTCTATATGGTCAAGATCGCCGGCACGTTTTCTGATATCAAGGTGCGCAGTGAGTACAAGCAGGAGAAGCCTTACCGCAACCTCGATGTTGCGCTGGCTGCAGATCAGGTCGAGTTTGATTTTGAGAACATCAGCGGTACGATGGTCGGCCTGTATTGTCCCTCTTTTATGGGCGGGCTTAACAGCATTGGCTGGCACTTCCACTTCATTACCGAGGATCTGACCCGGGGCGGACATGTGCTGCAGGTCAATATCGACAACGCCGTCGCCTCGTTTGATTCAACTCCCGGCTTTACACTGGCTTTGCCCGACGATAATACGGATTTCCAGAGCATGGATCTGAGCCTCAACATGGATGAAGCCATTCACCGTGCCGAGACAGCGACCTTGTCCGATGCTGCCGCTGAGACGGACAAACAGGAATAAACCCGGGAATAGGAGCAATATTTTCAGTGCACCGTCGGCTGCATTATGTGCGAATTCCAGGTTCTCATAGAACCCCTTAAGGTTTGCACCGGTTTGACGGCTTTGCGTTCCCGTCCTGTTGTGATAAACGCATCTTTGTACGTTAAAAAAGAGTGCCTTTTATGGAAACAAGGCAGGAATACAAGTCTATTCTTGTTTGTTTCTGCTGTCTCGCCCTTCGAGGGCGAGTGGATTGAAATATGCTGTTCTACGTTTCAGGAGATTATGCAGCTTGTGTCTCGCCCTTCGAGGGCGAGTGGATTGAAATACGAATTCAGTGTCATCATAATTATCTCTGAGATTGTCTCGCCCTTCGAGGGCGAGTGGATTGAAATATGAATCGTCATGGCTAACCGCTTCTCCGTCTGGTCTCGCCCTTCGAGGGCGAGTGGATTGAAATCAGCATCCTGTTTGATGCGATCAGCCAACTGCGCTGTCGCGTCCTTCAAGGGTGAGTGGATTGGAACAAACAAATAAAGATCTATAAGCAAAGTGATTACAGAAACGAACTGGGGACAAAAATTCTTACGCGTGTTCCGCCATGTTCGCGTTCTGTAATTTCCAGTGTTCCGCCACATACGGTCCTGAGACGGTCCCGGATATTTGCCAGTGCGATGTGCGGCGCGTTGTCATCGGATGGCAGAAAACCGGGACCGGTATCCTCTACGATGATCTCGCTGCCGGTTTCTGTCGCACGGGTCAGGACGGAAAGATGAAGGGGTTCAAGCCCGGGGCTGACACCGTGAATAACGGCATTTTCCACTATTGGCTGAAGGGTCAGAGGAGGAAGACGGAACGAGGTGCACGGGGTGTCCAGACGGACGAACAGCTTGTTCTCATACCGGACCTTTTCGACTGCCAGATAAGCCCGGGTGTGTTCCAGCTCTTCTGTGAAGGGGATTGCGCCTTCCCTGGCCAGTGCAGTGAAATTATTTCTCAGGTAGTTGGTAAAATCCAGTGTAACCTGCTGTGCTTTTTTCGGATCCTGCACGATGAGATAGTAGATGCTCGTCATGGTGTTGCAGATAAAGTGCGGACGCATCTGAAGCGCTTTGATGCTGGCCTGACGGCGGGCATTTTCCTGTCTTTCCCGCTCATAACGTTCAGTCTGATCGCTGACGATGAACACGTACATGGCCATGCCGGCGATAATTGTAGAGAATACGGAGAAATTAATCCCATATTGGACAGCCTGGAGCAGAAGAGCGATGAAGGGAACGGTGAAATAGATTATAAAGACCGAAAATTCCTTTGGGGTGAACCTGGCTCTGTACCGCAGAAGCAGCGTGAAAGCCACCAGAAGCATGATGAATGTCCAGAGCAGAGCAAGCGGGAACAGCGGCTGGCGGCGGTACAGATTATCCGGATCTATGATGTAAAAAAGGCCCGTGAACTGAGAGATGGTCAGCAGCACAATGTGAACAAGCATGAGAACCAGGTTCAGGCGGCGCAGGCGTTTCCACTTCTTTTCAGGATCAATGATACTGAGCATGTAGTGCGTGATGATGTAGGCAAGCACGTTGGGCAGCAGAAACTCAGTGTAGTTTGAAACATAGAGCGCCGCACGCCAGCCGGGCCCGGGCAGTCCGCGCATCACCAGTCCTGCCATATTGGCGGCAGAGAGCAAACTGCAGCAGCTGTAGTACCAGAGAAGATAGCGCCGTACCTGACGGCTGATCTTTGGGCCTGCGAAAATCAGCACAATAGCCATACTGCAAAGAATCACGCCGGACAGCTCTATGGCGAGGTTCAGGATTCTTATGCTTTCAGTCATTGTTTTTCACTCCTCTCCGCCTTAAGCAATCTGGTTCCATACGAAACTGATTATATTTTACTGCAATCCCATAAGGTGATGCAAGACTGCCGTTTGGATTCGGATGATTACCCGGGCAGGATCGGCCTTCTTTGTACGTATTGGGTGGGAATCAGATGGAATGGCCGGTAATGGACGATGCCCCGGAAATGGCTGCGGGATGGTTTACGTATCAGAATTGCCCCGTTTCTGCGGCGATATGTAATTGGCAGACGCGTGGGATCTGTTGAAACCGGGCATTTGTGCCAATCTGTCACAAAACTTGTAATGCGTGGAAAAATCAGATATAACATACTGTGTATGTCCTGCTGCCTGCAGG
>JAFSZW010000059.1 GCA_017458865.1 Clostridia bacterium | reverse complement strand
TGGGCGCTCTGCGATCCGGGACGGAAGCCGGCCATGGCCAGAAATCAGATGGTCCTTGATATGTCCCGACAGGATGTGGTCGATTATCTGTTTGCGCATCTGTGCGGCATCCTTGACAATGCAAGGATTGAGTATATCAAGTGGGACTTCAACCGCAGCCTTGCCAACTTCTATTCGCATGCCCTGCCGGCGGCAAGGCAGGGAGAGACGGGCCACCGGTTCATGCTGGGCACCTATCAGCTGCTCGGCCGGATCCTTGAGCGCTATCCGGACCTCATGATTGAGGGATGCGCAGGCGGCGGCGGACGGTTTGATGCCGGCATGCTCTTTTTCTGCCCGCAGATCTGGTGTTCAGATGATACCGACGCCATAGAGCGGCTGCAGATTCAGCGCGGGACCTCATACGGCTATCCGGCCAGTACGATGGGTGCGCATGTCTCGACCGTTCCCAATCACCAGACAGGCCGCTCTGTGATGTTCAGCACCCGCGGCACGGTCGCCCAGTCCGGCACATTTGGATACGAACTGAATCCCGCGTCCATGACAGAGGACGAAAAAGCACTGGTCCGGACGCAGATTGCCGACTATCACCGCTATGCGGCGCTGATCTCAGAGGGCACGTATTACCGCCTGACGGAACTGGATGCGCCCGGTGATTTCGAGTCCTGGATGTTCGTATCGCCAGATCTTGCTGAGGCCCTCGTGAATCTGGTCATGACGCATGTGCGGGCAAACAGCCTGTTTCCGTGGATCCGCATGCAGGGTCTCGATTCAGATGCGCGTTACATGATTGAGGGGACGGATGAGTGTTTTACCGGTGCGGCCCTGATGCATGGCGGATACAGCTACCCGCAGCTTTCCGGAGATTATCCCTCGGTCCAGCTGCATCTCATTCGAATAGATCAATAGATCCGGCATTCCCGGCCAGGGGATGTTTTGCACCCGGCCCCAAGCAGGCTCTGCCAATTCAATGCACACCTTGCCTGCGTTTATGATGCAGTGCCTGTATCCTCGGGGCTGGCGCCTCGGCTGTGATGAACTTACAGATCTGGCAGCGAAAGGACAGAGGCAATTTGAAACGGGCTGGACAAATCCTCGATCCTGATAAATGCCTTTACGGGAAGGGCATTTTGGGAGAAGGATCGGATGGGTTTGTCATAATCCGCCAGACATGCGGCTTTGGAAACAGGCGATGGTTTCGTGGGGGAAATCATCGCGGATTCCTGAGATTCGCAGGACAACACAACAAACATATCAGGAGAAAGACAATGAGTGAAAGACGACGCAGCCAAGTTCATCATGATGAACCTGCTGAGCGGGAACCAATCCGGAAACAGGAGCCGCCAAAGAACCTGAATGAGATGTTTGGACATACCTGCCGCAGATGCATAGAGCAGTACTTCGGTGTGCAGCTTAAACACCATCATCTCAAATATCTCAAGGGATGGAAAGGCAGTCATCTGAGAGAAAAGTGCGACTACTGCGGTCAGGAAAGCCACATCGTGATCGGGCTCAAATGGCGCGGGAAGCTCCGGATGTTCGGGAAACGGCCTATCAACGTATACCGTCCGGATTCAAAGCGGCACTGAACCTGCGTGTACGCCTGTCTTTTGTGCTTTGCTGCAGCGGGATTTGCTGGATGCTGGCGGAATACGTATTTTTTGGCCTATCTGCTGCCAGGAACGGGGTTATTTCCATCTGCCTGGTCATCGACAGGATGATTCGGTGCTGGCCGGGCAGGCGCAGCCTGATGCGTTCTGAACATAAAAAAATCGCCGGTCCGGTGACAGGGCTGCGGATCAGGCACTTGCAGGATAATCAAATCAACAGATCAGTGACACCCGGATGTCCTTCCGGGCAGCGAGGCCGGTCCTGAAAGCGCCGGATGCCTGTGCGAGCAAGATGCCGCCGGCATCCCGCGCGGGATACCCGCCCGTCCTGGCGCCAGCTTTACGCAGGAATGCTCCGGTGGGATTTATCCGGCAGGGCGCTGCTTTCTCAGGAATTGCCCGATCCGGACGTCAGTCTGCCCCCCGTCCGCCAGGGCAATGGTGCCATTTACGAGGACCCAGTGAACGCCCCTGGCAAGTCGTACGGGATGAAGATAATCCGACTGCGGCGCAATGGTGTCAGGATCAAAAATGGTAATATCTGCTGCCTTGCCGACAGCCAGCCGGCCGCGATCTGTGAGGCCGAACAGATCAGCAGGTTTTGAGGTAATCCGTCTCACGGCCTCGGGCAGGGAACAGATGTGCTTTTCGCGTGCCAGACGCAGAAACTCCGCGATTGCGCCATATGAGCGGGGATGGGGACTGCCGGGCACCCTGGCCGGGTCTCCGGACAGTGCATAGCCATCTGAGCCGATGCATACGTCCTTTGACAGGAAATACAGCATGTCAGCCTCGCTCATGACGAAAAACACGCCGGTTGCCCTGTCCTCAGTTCTGAGCAGGATCTCGGCAGCGGCATCCGCGTAATCGGTGGTATTGAGCATGGTTTCCGCAATGGTTCTGAGCGTTTTCCCGACGATCTCAGGCCAGAGCCCGCCATCATAGCTGATCTGGCAGGTTTCAGCCCGTTCGGCGTTAAAGTAATGCGCCCTTATGCCATCCACAACCGCCTGCCTGCGCGGCCCCCGCAGATGTGAGAGCAGTGCCTGTTCACCGCCATCCAGGCTCCAGCGCGGGCAGCGAATGTCAAGGGTTGTGGCGGATGCCGTGTATGGATACACATCTGCAGTGAGCCTTATCCCTTCCCGGCGGACGTTTTCAATGATGTTCCACACATCCCTGGCCTGTCCGTGCACGCTGTAGTGGTCCAGTTTCAGATGGGAGATGTGCGTCCGCACGCCGGACGAGCGTCCGATTTCTGCAAGTTCCGCTATCGCCTCCCGGATGCGGAGCCCCTCGCTTCGCATATGGCAGGTGACAATGCCGCTATATTCTGCGACAACTTCGCCGAGACTGTTCAGCTCAGCCTGCTGCGCGAAACAGCCTGTGGCATATTCAAGCCCCAGGGACATGCCGATGGCCCCGGCTGCCAGATCCCTGCGCAAAAGGCGACGCATCTCATCCAGTTGCGCCTTTGTCGGACATTCGCTGCCCTCGCCCATAACGCCTTTGCGAAGGGTTCCATGTCCAACCAGCATCGCCTGGTTGACGCCCATGCGGCAATGGGAATGCTCAAAGGCGGTAAGGAAGTCCTCATAGGAACAGAATGACCAGGGATCGTCATCTTTCCGCTCCGGCAGGGCAGGAAATGGGCTGCCGCCGCAGTTGCCGGATATCTCCGTGGTAATGCCCTGGTACAGCTTGGACGCACTGCTGTCATCCTGTCTGAAAGATGTATCCGAATGGGCATGGGCATCGATAAAGCCGGGGGCTGCAACCAGTCCGGACGCATCTATTTCCGTTTTGGCGCGCAATCCGTCCAGCTGGCCAATCGCTGTGATTCTGCCATCCATGACGGCAATATCCGCGGGATAGCATGGCCTGCCCGTTCCATCTGCCACCATGGCGCCTCGAATGATGATGTCCCCTGTACTGTCTTTTGTCATCTCTGATTCCTTCTGTCTTTGAGTCGGTTTTTGAATCGCTCAGCCATCTTTTGCCGGTCTGGTTCCGGGCCTTGCCATATGCTGGTGGACCCGTGCGGACATTATAGCATGATCTCCATCAAATACAACCGGGCAGATGGGTAGCAGACGTCCCGGCAGCGCCTGACCGCAGGGACAGAAGACGCGTAAGATTTTTCACATTTCCTGCAAAGGGCACATGACCTTTGCAGTTGACGGGAGAATCCGGGTATTTCTGCAACAGATCTTATGAGATCTGGCAGCGAAGCGTGTCCATTTGAAGGCTCTGCAACATTTATTATTTGCCGGACTGCTGCCCCGGATGGGCTCATGTGCTTTGCAGCGGATGTGCTGCTAAGTCTGAATGCTGCCAAAGGGTTCAGGCGATGAATGAAGTGTTTTTTGAATAAGGGGAAGGGGAAAAACATAATGTCTTTTGAGAACAAACTGGGAAGGTTTATGCGGGATTCCGGACCGGCGAGGTTTTTCGTTCCGCTCGGTGCAGTCCTGCTCATCTTCAGCATCTTTCTGTTCATGTTCCAGTCGGAAAACTATATTGAGACAGTCGGGAAGATTACCTCCGTAACGGAGGGCATGGAAGCAAACCAGTACGATATTGGCATTACCTATACGGCAGACGGGAAGGAATACGAGAATACTTTTCTGAATATTGCAGGGAAGTACAATGTCAATGACGATATTAAGGTGTTCTATGACCCGCAGGATCCGGGGCGGATCTCCAATGGCAGAACGACAGTCGTGCATGCCCTGATTGTCCTGGCTGCGGGCATTGCATCGATCGGTTTCGGCATCTTCAAAACGGTGAAAGCGTTCGGGAAGAGCCAGGCGCTTGACAGGGGAAGACCTGAGCATGTGAGCTTTGACGGGTTCAAAACAAACCCCGGCGTCACGGAGTACTATTTCCGGTATGACGGCAATACGCTGAAACCGGGGTATCTGATTGAGGATGCGAATCGGAATGTGCTCTTTGAGGGGACAATGCTGAAAAATGCGCTGGTAAATGCTCGCTCATATGCGTTCAGAAACCATGTAAGCGG
>JAFSZW010000058.1 GCA_017458865.1 Clostridia bacterium | reverse complement strand
CACGGGAGCGGCAGCCAGACAGCCATGGAAGAACTGGTCATGCGTGACAGGACGCTCATGATTCCAAACAGCAATTACATTGCCGGCGGCATGGGCGACGCAGTCCATCGTATCGGCAGCTTCGACACAGGCAAAGACGCCATCGGGTATTCATATCTGTATTACGTCAATGCCCTGTACCTGGATGAGAACATCAAGGTGATTGCAGTGGATGGCATAGAGCCGACAGATGAAAATCTCAGAAGCGGCGCCTATCCCTTTACTGTCTGCTACTACGCCGTCTACGAGGAGAGTAACGAAACGGCCCGCCGGTTTGTCGACTGGATGGTCAGTGATGTTGGGCAGGCCTGTATTGCCAGAGCTGGTTATGTCTCACTCAGATAAACCGTGCAGTACATCTCAACGTGTGGCTTAACTGTGATATCAAACATTGAGAAAGAGAAAACGATATGCTGACAATTAAACAGTTCAGAAACAAGTACCACATGACCCTCCGCCAGCTGGCGGAGGAGGTTGGCACAACACCCACCACAATTTCAAAGTACGAAAAAGGGGAGTGGATGCTCAATCAGGCCGTCATCGACACGATCCGCGAAAAGTACGGCGAGGAAATTCGCCCACTGCTCCGCAGACGTTAATCATCATTGGCATTGTCAGTTTCACCGACATTCGGACCTGAGGTCCTTTCATCAATGATGATCGCCTCAATGCCTGAGGGGTTCACTTGGCATGACCGCATGGCAGGCAGGCCGGGAAGCCCGGATCTGATTTGCCGACGGCAGAATATTTGTTTGTCATCATGATCAGAATGTGCTATAATTGTTTGTCGAATCAAAGGGAATACGTTGATTCAAATCTGATCGAAAAGGATGAATGCCTTGAATACTATGCTGAACGCAGCAATTGCGGCATTTGCACTGCTGGCACTGGGAACAGAACAGTCACATCAGGGAGAGCTGCCGTCTTTTCCGGGTGTTCTTGAGGTAAGGGCGAGCATTCCCGGCCGGATGCGCATGGGCATTTCCATGCTCAGAGATGCACCGGAAAAAGTCAGCGAAATGCGGAAAACGCTGCTTGAAACGGGTGTATTTCGCGAAATCACGGTTAATCCGGTTACCGAAAGCGTTCTGTTTACCTATGACGCTGACAAGATAGAGCCCGCTGTCCTTGAAGGGGTTGTCATCCGTCTGCTCGGCCTCGAGCAGGCAGTTGAAACGCGGCCGGCGAGCACAGTGCAGCAGGGAATTACCGCCATTTGCCAGGCACTTGACAACGGTGTATATGATGCAACCGGCGGCCTCGTTTCAGGCAAAATGGCGGCTGTTCTCGCACTGGCGGCAGCTGCGCTGAAAAAGGGACTCACGGAGGGCGTCAGCCTGCCGGGCGCCGCAACGCTTATCTGGTGGGTTTCCGGACTTATCCGAAAGGATGGGGGCAGGGCATGACGATCATAAAGGAGCAGGAGCTCCGTTTCAGCCTGAGATACGAGATCGTCAAGGAGCTGCCCGGCTATCTGCGGATCCGGTTTCCCGCCTACCGGAGCCTGCCGGAGGAGGCGGTGGGCTATCTCGGGTATCTAAATGATGCCATGACGCTCATGCCCGGCATCCTGTCCGCAACGCCGAATCCCCGGATTGGATCGCTCCTGATCCGTTACCAGCCGGACAGGCTGGATACGAAAAAGGTCCGGAGATGGATTCAGGCGATCATTGATGAGGGCATTGCTTTTTTCCGTGAGTATGAGCAAAAAATGCCGGATGAGCCGACAATAGAGAAGCTGATGAGAAAGCGGCTGGCGGACAGAATGGTCCGGGTGATACTGGAATGAGTGAGAACGTTTTGCGTGGATTCATTGTATCAAGCCTCAAAGGGCGGCTGCGCATTCAGGTGCCGGGACTTACGCGCCTTTATGATGCGAAACTCGACATTGCCAGGAAGCTGGCCGGGATACGGGGCGTACGCTCCGTTCAGGTAACGCCGGTGACCGGCAGCATCCTGTATCTGTATGACCCGGCCAGGCTGGACAGCCAGACGCTGCTCAATGAGACGGATGCCTGCCTTGATGCTTACGCCCTTGATGTTCACCGCGCTGAAATGAGCCGGCAGGACGATGAGGACGGGGAGGAAACCATGACGGTGGCCCGTCTGGCCAAGCGGCTTATGATCAATGCCTGCGGCGCACTCCTCGGTCGTTTTCTGCCGGTTTCATCCGGTCTTTCCATCCAGTCTCTGACCGCCCTGGGACTTTCAGCACCACTCGGGAAAAGTGCGTTATATGGACTGCGAAGGGACCTGCGTCCCAATGCCGATTTCCTGACCGTCACCAGTATTGTTGCCTCCATTTTGCTCGGCAGCGGCAATTCCGCACTGCTGATTCTCGCACTCTCCGATGTGGCGGAGATCATGACAAGCTACACCATAGAGCGCACCCGCTCCTCCATCAAGGAAATGCTTTCCGTGGATGAGAAGACGGTATGGAAGCAGGAAGACGGCCGGGTT
>JAFSZW010000057.1 GCA_017458865.1 Clostridia bacterium | reverse complement strand
TGATTTCTATGCCTTTACCATAATCACCAACGGGATCCATTTCACCGCTGATCAGCAGGATCGGCAGATCTTTCGGCACTTTTCCGTACCATTCGTCCGAGTTGCTTCCCATGGTAAGGGTCATCAGGTCAATCATTCCCTGAACGGGAAACATAAACCCGCAGTATGGATCGTCCACGTAGTGTTTCACGATTTCACTGTCCCTGGTAAGCCAGTTAAAGCTTCCCCAGCGCTTGTTGTAAGAGCCGAAAGCCAGTGAATCAATCAGTCCGCTCCTGTGTTTCTTGCCCCTCAGGACGGATACAATACGGGCAAGCACAATTCCAGCGCCTGCTGCAGGATTTGGCCCTCCGGTCCCCATATAGACTGCACCGTCGATGCCATCCTCCGGATGCCAGGCCGTATAGAGCCGGCAGATGAAGGAGCCCATGGAATGCCCCATGGCAATGATCTTTTTCCCGGGATTATCGCGCTTTGCCCTCAGCACATTTTCGCGAAAGTCTGCAACAAGGCCCTTGTATCCATCCCGCTCGCCGAACCAGCCCGCCATGGCGAGATCGCTGCAGGAGTTCCCATGGCTGGCCATATCATGCATATAAACCGCCGTTCCATGCGCGCAGAGATACTCAATGAACGGCAGGTATCGCTGCTGGTGCTCCGCCATGCCATGGTTGATCACCAGAACCGCGTCAAATATGCCGTCATCCGGCTGATATGTACACGCCGCGATCTCGCATACACCTGTAAAAGATGGATACCTGTACTCTGTCTGTCTCATGCAATCTCTCCCTGTACACCGGAAACTGACGGATTCCCGGTTATTTCTGACGCCAATTGGCCATGCCTGACGGTTAACCAGGTACAGCCTCCAGTCCGTTGCTGTTCTGTCTGATTTGATTATAGCTCATTTCCTGCCCGATATTCAACCGGCAAATCAATGAGGACGACACATATGCAGATGTCCAGGCGCATCTGCTTAAGTCCTGCTCTCAGGACATTGTATTCATGCCAGGCCATCCTGTTGGCCCATCTGCCGGTGTGCAAAAAGCATCCTCGTTTCTTATTGCTTTGTCCGGCATTATTCTGTATCATGTACGTATCGGATGTGTCCCGCATCTGCTATCGCCGGGCGGTGCAGTCTTGCCGGAACTGCCGGCTTCAACGTGGACACCGGGGAATCTGCGTAAGCAAAATGCAGGATGCTCAAAAAGGAGTGCAGCACATGTTCTATATTGGAATAGACCTTGGCGGAACCAATACAGCAGTCGGCATTGTCGATGATCATGGCCAGATTCTTGCACAAACCACCGGCAAAACGCCTGTGGGGCAACCCGTTAATGCATATCTTGCCTGTATGTCTGAGTGCATCCGCTGCGTGCTTAAAACGGCCGGTCTGCAGATCACAGAGATCAGGAGCATAGGCATCGGCATTCCAGGCATTGTGGACACAGCCCGTGGGACAGTCACGCAATGCACCAACCTTGACTGGTATGATGTGCCCTTCCAGCGCTTCATGGAGCAGGTCTTTCCTCTGCCGATCCTGATGGACAACGACGCTAATCTCGCTGCGCTGGCAGAAAGCTGCGCAGGCGCCAGCATTGGCTGCAGCAGCAGTGTCCTCATTACTCTTGGCACTGGTGTCGGCAGCGGCATTATCCTTGGCGGGCGTCCCTGGTCCGGTGCGTTCGGCCAGGCAGGCGAACTGGGCCATTCCACACTGGTCGCGGACGGCATTCCCTGCCGATGCGGCCGAAACGGATGCATGGAGCAGTACTGCTCCGCAACCGCCCTGGTCCGCAATGCCCGTCAGATATGCGGCGCCTTTCCTCAGACAATCATGTGCCAGATGGCAGGCGGTGATCTGCTGGACCTGACCGCCAAGATGGTCATTGACGCAGCAAAGGAAGGCGACCCGTATGCATGCCGGGTATTTGACCGGTACACCCACTATCTCGCACTCGCCATAGATTCGATCATCAATACGCTTGATCCTGAAATCGTCCTGATCGGCGGCGGCATTTCCCACGCCGGTGATTTCCTGCTGAACGCTGTCCGTAACAAGATTCCCCGTCACGAAAACGGCTCTCCAAGGCCAATTGCCCGAATTGAGCTTGCAAAGCTTCGCAACGGTGCGGGCCTGATTGGCGCCGCCATGCTGGGCAGGCAGCTTTGACAGAACTGGAAATGAGGTAAACTGCCATGAAAGCCATTGTAAACGGCATCATCCTCCTGCCTGACCGCGAACTCACGGGACAGGCGCTGATCTATGATACAAAGATCCACTTTATCACGGACTGCAAAGCAGCCGCCGAAATGGCTGATACCATCATTGATGCGAATGGATGCTATGTAGCGCCGGGATTGATCGACACCCATATGCACGGCTACGGCGGTTTCAGCGTTACGGACGGTACCCCGGATGATCTCCGTCAGATCGCCCGCGGCCTCCTCCGTTATGGGGTCACCGCTTTCCTGCCGACAACAGATACCCGGCCCTGGCCAGTCCTGACCCAGACATTTGATCTGATTCGTTCCCTCATGCAGGAAAGCCGGCATCCGGATTTCCCAGGTGCTGAAATTCTCGGCGCACATGCAGAGGGTCCATTTCTCAATCCCGCGCGAAAGGGCGCCATGAACGAGCATCACATCCAGGCGTTTGACCTGCAGAAGGTCCTTCCCTGCGCGGATGTCATCCGGGTTATGACCATCGCACCTGAGCTGCCGGGCGGGCTTGATTTTATCCGGTCAGTAAAAAGCCGGACCGGCATCCACCTGTCCATCGGGCACTCAGATGCCGACTGCCAGACCGCCTGCAATGCCTTCCTTCTCGGCGTCTCACGCGCCACGCACCTGTTCAATGCCATGTCGCCGCTCAATCATCGCGCACCCGGTGTTGTCGGTGCCGCACTGACCTCAGATGTGTTTGTCGAACTCATTGCAGACAATTTTCATGTCGACCCTGTCCTGTTCCGTCTGCTCGCACAGGCAAAAGGCAGCCGCGTCTGCCTGATCACCGACACAGAACGATATGCCGACATGCCGGACGGCGAGTATGAGGATGATGGGCAGCGCTATATTTTGCACGGGCATGAATGCCGCCTTGATAACGGCACCATTGCCTGCAGTGTCCTCCATATGAACGAGGCAGTTAGAAACTACATGTCAGGCGCCGGTATTCCGCTCTACGAGGCTGTCCGTGCCGCCTCCCTTACCCCGGCACAGTCCATTGGTATGGATGAACGGAAAGGCTCCCTGACACCCGGAAAAGACGCGGATATCATCATTATGAGCCATGATTTTACCGTCATGAAAACCATCGTCCGCGGAACCGTTCAGTACACTCATTCTGAGCGCTGACTGTCACACAATCACCCCCTTTCTTTATGCGAATTAAAACAGGCGGCCGCAGCCGCCTGTTTTGTTATTTAAATGCACGCACAAGAACACCCTCTGCTGTACCGGGCGCTTTACCCGCCAGCAGCAGCGCTTTCCTGGCGCGCTGCAGGGCTGTATCCTCTGGCAGATCAGCCAGCTCCATATCTTTCTGCTGGATGGCTGTCCTGTTGAACACCCAGAGGATCGCCGATTTGCTTTCCGGGTTCGTCCTGGAAAGATCAAACGCATTCTGGAAATGCACAATATGCGAATCCTCAGGGAGCAGTTCCTTCATCGTCGGGGACAGCAGCCAGGTTTCGCAGTACATG
>JAFSZW010000056.1 GCA_017458865.1 Clostridia bacterium | reverse complement strand
GCCAATGCCGGAAATTATGCATTGCAGCTCATATTTCCCGATGACAAAACTGCTGAGGACCCTGAAACCATGCAAATTGTCCGCAGGCTTGCCAATCTTGAACCCATGATGCGTGAGATTGTGCTTGGGAATAACAGCTACACGCGCGACTGCTGTATTGCACTGGCCAATGGCGCAATGCTTGCAATGGACACGATATCATCTCAGAAAGTTGATGAGAATGGCAACAGACATGCCTTTGATCCAAGAGTCCGTCCCTGGTATAAGATGGCCGTAGAGAAAGGCTCCTTCTATTTTACACTTGCGGTTTCCAGTTACTATGCCGGGCTACCTGAAATCGAATACGGCATGCCGATCTATGTAGATGGAGAGCTTGTCGCAGTTCTGCAGGGGCCACTCTGCTCAGCGTAGTTGATGAGTTTATGACGGGTGTAGGCGTCGGCAGGAACAGTTTTTCCATTATCATCAGTGATGACGGCCAGCTGGTCTATTCGCCTCGAAAAGACGGCGAACTTGTCATGCATACCGATGAATCCTATAACATCCGACAGACAGAAAATGAGCAGCTCCTGCAGCTTGTGGAGGATGCACAGTTTAAGCTCGGCAGTTTTGGCGAGGCAGAGATTGACGGCGAGAAGTATTTTGCCGCCTACGCCGACATGCCCACAGTTGACTGGGTACAATTCACGTTTATTCCACTGTCCGAAATGGACAGACCGACCGTCGCCCTGCTCACAGAGGTCGATGCGATCAGCACTGATGCGGAACGGTTGTTCAAAAATGCATTCAGGCATTCATTGATTCTGATCCTTGGAATTGCTCTCCTTCTTCTTGCAAACGCATTCATTACATCCATGTCCTTATCAGGCAAGATCCTGAAACCCATCAATGTGATGAAACGCCGTATTGAAGCTGTAATGGATGATCAGTTCGTCTTTCAGATGGAGGACATTTATCGAACAGGGGATGAGATTGAGGTTCTGGCCAAAACCTTTGTCCATCTGTCCGACCAGCGTGAGGATTATCTCCACCGAATCCTGACCATGACTGCGGACCAGGAACGTGTGCGCACAGAGCTGTCCATTGCCTCACACATTCAGACAAACATGCTGCCCAGTGTTTTTCCGCCCTTCCCGGAGAGGCACGAGTTCGATCTCTTTGCCAGCATGCACCCCGCCAAGGAGGTCGGCGGCGACTTCTATGACTTCCTGATGGTGGATGATAATCACCTGGCGATGGTCATTGCGGATGTCTCTGACAAAGGTGTGCCGGCAGCGCTGTTTATGACGTCTGCCAAGATCCTCATCAACTACCGGGCTCAACTGGGCGGCTCACCTGCAGAAATCCTGAAAGCTGCCAATGACCAGCTGTGCCAAAACAACGAGGATATGATGTTTGTCACGGTGTGGCTGGGTATTCTGGAACTGTCCACCGGCAAAATGATCTGCAGCAACGCCGGACATAAGTATCCAATCATGCGCGGCCCGGATGGCACCTTCCGGGTAATCAAGGATAAGCATGGGATGCCGCTTGGCATCATGAGCCAGTCGGTGTTCCAGGATTATGAACTGCAAATGATGCCGGGCTCTGCTGTCTTTGTCTACACCGATGGTGTCCCGGAGGCCAAAAATGCAGAAGGGACGTTCTACGGTATGCAAAGACTTCAGGATACCCTGAACCATTTATCAGGCGCAAAACCGGAAGAAATCCTTGACGATGTTAAGACGAACGTGCAGACTTTTGTGGGCAATGCCAGGCAGTTCGATGACATGACCATGCTGTGTCTTGAATACCATGGAAAAAGCGAAAGTTGATAAACCCATCCTACAAGCGAAACGTCCGGACGGACTGAGCATCAGCAGCGGGGCAGATAACTGCCCCGCTGCTGTTTTCCTGGCACAAATGACAAAGGACGTGTGTTGATGGCAGGACCAGGCCATCGCTCAGGGTTTCTCATAGGATGAATAAAAGCGGCTGTCCCTGGAACAGAGACAGCCGTTATCTGTGTGGTTCAGGCCTAATGGAACTTAGCCTTATTCGCCAATATCAACCCTGTAAAGGATCCATTCGCCGCCATCATGATAGAAAACATAGCGTTCATAGGTTTTCTTGCCATTCCTGTCAACAATCAGGACCAGGCTGATGCTCTCATAGGTCTGGCCGTCAATCGTCACCGTACTGTGCTGGAAGTCCTCATCTACACTCTTCTTCAGCGCCGCCTTCTCCGCCTCAGTCATCAGGGCTGCATGGGCATCCAGCTCTTTTGCCAGTGCTTTTCCCTGCTCTGACATGGTGTCCCTGAAAGCGCCATCTGTATCAGGCATCTGCATTGCAACCAGCATCAGCAGCAGCCTGTCATTTATGCTCAGCCTGTCAAATTCGGACAGTTCCTCCCGATCCAGTACATCTGCCTTATCCTTTACATCCACTTTGAGATTGTCCGTTTCCACCGTCCTGCTCACATTTTCTGCCACTTCCTGGATGACAGGTGATGCTGCCGCAGTGACGCCATGGATTTCGGTTTCAGCTGCTACCGTAACGTAGTTGATCTCATTCTGGACTAGTTTCCTGGGGGCCCTGTAGGGTTCGGATTCTTCCTCTTCATCAGGTTCCGGATCCGGCTGTTTTTCAATATCCAGGCCCAGCAGCATTGCGCCGCCCCTTAACATCCTCACCAGGAAACTGCTGCCCTGCTCAGTAACCTCTGCTACGCTCTGCTCATCATTATTGTAGTAGATCATTTTCAGTTTTTCATTACTGGCAAGTCTTATCTGGACATCCACATCTTCGCCCTCATGGGCTGTGGCATAGGTCTCGTCATCCTCACCCTCGGTGATGGTCACGCTTCCGCTGCCAGTCACAGTCAGCCTGTCCCGGATGTTCCCGGCAATCCTTACGATGTAATTGATCGCCTCTTCAATCGCTTGGGCTGCCTCCTCATCTTTTTCACCGTCCTCAGGATCGATGACCTGCACAATCTCACCCTCAGCATTTTCAGTTGCTGCCCAGACCGTCAGTTCAACATTCTCCGCATCGGGGTTCACTACTTCAACAGCCGCATCCGTACCGGAAATCGTGCCGTTCACAACAACACTGACCTCGGAATCTCCTGTCTCCTCAATACGAAGTGCTGCGCCGCTTTCTCCCTCTGCCATTACATCACCGTCTACTGTGACATTTACCTGTCCACCTT
>JAFSZW010000055.1 GCA_017458865.1 Clostridia bacterium | reverse complement strand
TCGGTCCGGGCGTCTGTATAAGACGAATAGTGGCATAACGGTAAACGCTGACATTAATGGCAGTGCAAACATTGGACGTAAGGCTTTCCCCGATCTCTTTACAGTCTCCAACTGTGACATTCTGTCACCACCGGTTGTTTTTCGGCATCCCGATCAGGGATTAATGAAGACCACTACACTATAGCCTCTTTGAGTGTAACGGCTATGTGAGGTAGCCTGTATGGGAAACCATACGAAGAGTGCCTACCCTTTTGGCACCCGCCTCATTAAATAATTACCATTTCATCACCAAGCGGCTTGTGCGTCCCTTGATGGTTTTCTACCTGCGCTGCTAAAGGGCCTCGACTGCAGTAGATCTTTGTGGTTTCGCCCACGACCTTACCGTCCATGGCGATGATATGATTAGCCAGCCGCTGTTTCGGATAGCTTGGACTGTCGCGTCAGCCATATAGTCATCATCAAATTGGAAGCCGCCACCTCTTGTGTCAGGTACGGTTTCAAAACCGCCCGCCGTTTCTTCTTCCGCCAACCACACCCAGTGCGAACATCGTCCCCAAAAAGCCGCCAGAACGATATAAACACAATAGGAGCCGCTTTCACGGCTCCTTGATTTGGGGCTTGGACTGTCTAAAATTCGTCCTTGACTTTTGGACCAGTTTCTTTAGCAGAGCCTTTTTATTCGTCTCAGACCAGCTGCCGGCGGGCACGTTCTTTTTCTGCCTCAGCATCATCGGCAGGATACCACATGGGATCTACCAGATGCACGCAGCACGCCTCTCCCTGAGAGAACGTGACGCGGTGAGGTGTCTGTACCTTGAGCAGCTGATCGCCCACCGGAACCAGATATTCGGTGCGGTCCGTGAGGAAAATCCGCTTCTCCACATGAGTGGCATAGCCGCCCTGTCCGGGACCGGTAAGGGCAATCTCATTCGGACGGGTTGCAACCACCATCTCAGGCGCCGCATCCACCGGCACATTCAGATCAATGGACTGATCCAAATGGCCTTTGGGATACGCCTTGCCATCCCGGATCTCGACATTGATAAACGTGCTCTCGCCGAGGAAATTGTGTACAAAACGGTTGCAAGGCTTGTTGTACAGGTTCTCCGGCGTATCAATCTGCATGATCTTGCCCATGTCGCATACCATCATCCTGTCGGAGATCGCCATGGCCTCGCTCTGGTCATGCGTAACGAAAATGATGGTGAAGTTGAACTTCCTCTGCAGCGCCTTAATCTCAAAGCGCATGGTCTCCCGGAGTTTCGGGTCAAGGTTTGAAAGCGGCTCATCAAGCAGCATGACCTTTGGATTCGTCACGATGGCGCGCGCCAGCGCGATGCGCTGCTGCTGGCCGCCGGAGAGATCGCCGGGAAATACCTTTTCCATGCCTGTAAGGCTGGTATGATGCAGCGCTTCATTGACACGATTCACGATGTCCGTCTTGTTGATCTTCTGAATCCGCAGCGGAAACGCCACGTTTTCAAAGACATTCATGTGCGGCCAGACGGCGAAGGCCTGGAACACCATGCCAAGGCCGCGCTCCTCCGGGGGCACATACAGGTTCTTTTTCCGGCTGGACACCAGCTTGCCGCACAGTTCGATCTCACCCTCCGTCAGATCTTCAAATCCGGCGATCATCCGAAGCGTTGTGGACTTGCCGCAGCCGGAGGGGCCCAGGAAGGAAAAGCATTCACCCTCATGCACGTTCAGGTTGAAGTCATCCACAGCCACAATATCGCCGAGCGTTTTTGTGGTAAACCGTTTGGTTACGTGATTGAGTACTATCTGGTCTGCCATCCCTTAGACCCCCTTCCTGTCTTTTGTCAGCTTGGTGACGATGGTGTTCAGCACAATGATGATACCGATTGCCACCGTGGCCAGCGCCGCAGCCTGAGGAATCATGCCGGCATCGCGCAGAGAGTAGATCTGCACGCCCAGCGTCCTGGTATAGGGACCATACAGCAAAATGGAGGTCGTCACCTCACGCATGGCCGGCAGGAAGATGAGGAAGAATCCGGAAACCATGGCCGGCCTGATCAGGGGCAGCGTGATATCTGCCAGACTCTCGGTATGACTGGCGCCGCAGACACGCGCCGCTTCCTCAAGGGAGGAATGCACCTGCAGAAGCGCGGCGGAGGACGTCTTCATACTGAACGACAGATACCGTGCCAGGTAGGCAACCAGGATGATCCAGATGGTATTGTACAGGTTGATGCCTGCAATGCGTCCGCTCCACGCCAGGATGACACCAATCGAGAGCACCGTGCCGGGAATGGCATAGGGCAGCATGGAGATGACCTCAAGCACACCCTTTCCCTTTGGACGGATCTTCTGCACCACGTATGCCACCAGTGTGCCCAGGAACATACAGATGATGCCTGCGGTGATGGAGACGAACAGCGAGTTGCGAATGGATGCGATGGTGCCGTTGGCTGAAAATACCTTCTGGTACTGGGCCAGCGTGAAGTTCTTGAACTCCAGCGGCAGACCGTATGCCTTGAGGAAGGAGATGAGCACGATCATGACAAGGGGAACGATAACAATCATGATCAGGGTCAGGATCGCCAGCACAAACAGCGGCAGCTTCGCGCCGCGCAGCTTGATGAGCGTCGGGCGCATGGATTTGCCCTTGATGATGTCATAGCTGCCGGAGGAGAGAATGCGATTCTGCAGGATCAGGGCCAGAGAAACCACAACGACCAGCATTACCGAAATTGCCGCGCCCTGACGGATGCCGTCAAAGGAACCGCCTGAGTTGTAGATAACCTCATAAATGCGGGTCGGCAGCGTATAGATGCGCTTGGCATAACCGAGGATAGCCGGCACGCCGAAATGCGCCAGGGAGGTGGTCAGAATCAGCAGAGCACCTGCTGAAATGGCCGGCTTAACCAGCGGAAGGGTAATCTTCCAGATGACCTGGCGCTGCCGGGCACCCGCGATACGGGCAGACTCCTCAAGCGTCGGGTCCATGCGCTCAAGAGCAGATACGACCTGCATGAACACGAATGGGAAGTAATAGCTGACCTCAACAAATACGATGCCCCATACCGAGTTGATGTTAATGGGCATGGACTTGAGGCCGAAGAGCTGGACCAGCCATTTGTTGATGTAGCCGGAACGTCCGTTAAACATCATATCCCACGCCATGGCGCCGAGAAAAGGCGGGAACATGTACGGAATGTTGAAAAGAGCACGCATGAGACCCTTGGCAGGAATATCACTGCGTCCGAGAAGCCAGGCATAGAACACACCCATAATGGTTCCCAGAATCGTGGTAAAGACCGCGATCTTGAGCGTATTCCACATGGCGCCCAGGTTGTTGGACTCGGTCATCTGTTCCACGAACAGACTGATTTCAAACTTTCCTTCATAGAAAAACGCATTGTAGATGATCATCACAATGGGGATGACCACGATGACCAGCAGCAGCAGGAAGCAGACGACTGTCATCACCTTATCCATATTAAAGTGCCTGCGTCCATCAACGGCTGCCAGATCAGCACTGACACCGTTTATATTCTTCATGCCTTAAGCTCCTTTCTTTGTGGGATAGAAGCGGGTATTCAGGAAGCGGATGCCAACCATCTCCCCTTCATTTGCAACACCTTTGGTACGGACATCCAGCATGCTCTGCTGCACACGGATCTGCCTGTTTCCAACAGACAGGAAGTAATTGTATTCACTGCCCAGGAAAACACGGGAGTCCACTTTGGCCTTAACAGGCGAGCTGTTGTCAAAGACAATGTCATTGGGACGTACGCCCAGATCATAGCCGCCGCCGGCTGCCTCAGCCGGTACCTCGCCCGGATAGGGAATCCTTTCCCCGCAGACGAGTTTGAGGCCGTCACTATCCTTTTCAACAGGAATAAAATTCGACACGCCGATGAACTCAAAGGTAAACCGGTTTGCCGGATGAAGAATAATCTCCTCATCTGTACCGTACTGGCAGAGATGACCGTTCTGTTCCATGATCGCCATCTTATCACACAGCTGCAGCGCTGACTGCTGATCATGGGTGATATAGAGTATGGTTGCGCCCAGGCGGTTCTGAATCATCCGGATTTCAAGGAGCATCTCCTCACGCAGCTTGGCATCCAGGTTGGTGATCGGCTCATCCATCACCAGCACGTCGCTGTCCACCACCAGCGCTCTGGCAATGGCGACACGCTGCTGCTGACCGCCGGAGAGCTGATTGGGCAGGTGATTTGCATATTCCGTCATATGCACCTGCTCAAGGGCGCGCATCGCCCTCTGCTTGATCTCATCCTTTGGCCTGCGCTGCTTTTTAAGGGGATAGCAGACATTTTCCAGTACCGTCATATGCGGCCATACGGCGTAATCCTGAAATACAATGCCGATATTCCGCTTTTCCGCGGGAACATTCACACGTTTCTGTGCATCAAAAAGCACCCGGTCGCCAACCTGGATGGATCCGGTTTCCGGCTTGATCAGTCCAAGCAGGGCACGCACAAGCGTCGTCTTGCCGCAACCGGAGGGGCCCACCAGACAAACGATCTTTCCGCTTTCCACCTCAAGGGAGAAGTGTTCCAGCACCGTATTGTTCCCGTAACGGAAAGTAATATCGTTAAAGAGTACATTTGCCATGGATCATTCTCCTTACGATTGATCTTCTGATTGACAAAAAGCGGGCATGTCCGTAAAGGGGCATACCCGCCAGTCATCAGGAATTATTTGCCGAAGATCTTGTTGAAATCATCCAGGTACTTCTGCAGATTCTCGCCAAGCTCGGTATAGTTGACCGGCATATTGATGGCAGCGATGGCAGAGGTATCAACCTGCATTTCCACATCATCACGTACGGAAACGAGGTTATTGGCAACCAGCACTTCCTGGCCTTCCTTGGAAAGGATGAAGTCCATGAGCAGCTTTGCATTCTCTTCATTGGCACAGCCCTTGATGATGGCAACCGGGCTGGTCATGGTGATGACGTCCTCTGTTGTGTAGTGGAAGAGCATCGGGGAGCCCTCAGCGATCAGGTTGGCAGAAACATAGTCAAGGCAGATACCGACCTGATAGGACGCATCGGCAACACGGTTGTGCGTAGCGGTGGTGCCGCTTTCAAGCTCAACGCCGTTGTCGCGCAGCTTTTCAAAGAAAGCAGGGCCGTATTTTTCAGACTGCATCATGGCAGCCATCCAGTACTTGGTGGTAGATGCCTGCGCAGGATCGGTCATGACAATCTGGTTGCTCCACTTGGGATCCAGCAGGTCATTCCAGGTCTTGGGCGCATCCGCCTCATCAACGCCGATAAACCATGCAATGCCCATGGTTACAAGACGGCCGGCCGTGTAGTAGCCATCCGGATCCATGTATTCCTTGGCAATATGTTCTGTTTCAGGGGAAACATAGGGCTCAAGCCAGCCGTTGGCCTTGAACACCTCATAGTCGGAGGGATCGCCGAGCCAGACCAGATCGCTGGCAATCTGGCCGCCATCCTGCGCTTCAGTCGTCATCTTGGTTACGAGCTTTCCGCCGCCGGCATAGTAGTATTCCATGTCGACAGTGGGATACTTGGCCTCAAAAGCCTGTTCAATAGCCTGCAGCTGCGCTTCCTGCATGGAAGAGTACAGCATGACCTTGCCGGACGGATCCGCCGCTGCCAGTGCCGCGCTCAGTACCAGCATCAGGGCAAGAACGAGAAGAACGAGTTTTTTCATGGGTCTGACCTCCTATATATAAAATTGTTGTTGGTATTTATTATAAAAACTGCATTCTTAATTGTCAATTCCATACATCATGATCCTGAAAATTTTATCTGTTTTTTATGTTTTGTCTGTTATACTACGGTTGATATATGACAAACATCACTAATATACTCATGATTTATCCTGTTAATGCTTTTTATACTATAAACCATTTCACATAACGCAGGACACCAATCTTCAGAGTACAAAAAAAAACCTTGCAGGTATACCTGCAAGGCAAAAAAATGGAGCTGATGACCAGACTCGAACTGGTGA
>JAFSZW010000054.1 GCA_017458865.1 Clostridia bacterium | reverse complement strand
GTGCAGCATCTTCACGAAGGCAGGGTCGAAGTGGTTGACGATCTCGCTGTGACCCAGATCCAGTGTGGCGATTTTCGCCATCACTTCCTCGGTCAGGCTGAAATCCCACACGTCGATGTTCTGTTCCATACGATCTTTGTGGGTGCTCTTGGGGATGACCACCACGCCGCGGTCGATGTTCCAGCGCAGGACGACCTGGGCCGCAGACTTCCCATACTTCTGGCCGATCTCGGTGAGAATGGGATTGGTGAAAATGCCATGCTTGCCCTCTGCGAAGGGACCCCAGGCCTCCGGTACGACCTTCTATTCCGCCATCAGCCTGAGGGCGTCCGGCTGCTGGAAGAAGGGATGCAGCTCAACCTGGTTGACCATGGGCGTGATCTCCACCGTCTCGCAGATATCCGCCAGCACATGCGGGTAGCAGTTGCATACGCCGATGGCCTTCAGCTTGCCTGCCTTATAGGCCTCCTCCATTGCCCGGTACGCGCCGATGTAGTCACCCATGGGCTGGTGGATCAGGTACAGGTCGATGTAGCTGAGGCCCAGCTTTTTCAGGGATGTCTCAATGGCAGCCTTTGCCTTGTCATAGCTGGCATCGCTGACCCACAGCTTGGTAGTTACAAAAATCTCCTCGCGGGGCACACCGCACTCCCGAACTGCCGCACCGACGGCTTCCTCATTGCCATAGGCCGCAGCGGTATCGATCAGACGGTATCCGGTTGAGATGGCATCCAGCACGGCCTGCTTACACACGGCGGGATCGGGCACTTGGAACACACCAAAGCCCTCACGGGGCATCTTGACACCATTGTTCAGCGTTACAAATTCCATATTCATTTCCTCCTCTTGCGTATCAGGCTGTGCCTGTTGTATTCTTTTGAACAATGAAAGAATATCATCAGGAACCAGGAAAGTACAGTGCCCATTATGAATAGTTATATAGATGGAACGCATACTCAAGCCGAAGGAGATCCACTATGATTGAAATGTATCTGTTTGAGCAGTTGGATGCGGTTGCAAAATACGGCACACTGCTGGCAGCGTCGGAACAATTGCATATCACCCAGCCCTCCATGAGCCGCGCTATGAAAAAGCTGGAAGACATCGTAGGTGTAGATCTGTTTGAACACAGAGGAAACCGGCTGGTGCTCAATGAATACGGGAAAATCGCAGCTGAATATGCCCGGCGCATTCTGGACAGCCAGGACGAAATGGTCTCCCGCATCCGCATGCTGGAGCGGAGCAAGCGAACGATTCTTCTCGGCTCCTGCGCACCGGGGCCGCTGTTTGAGCTGCCGTCAATCCTTGCCTCAATATATCCTGAGCAGACTATCTCCAGTGAAATCAGGGATGAGGGAGCCCTGCTGAGCGGCCTTCGGCAGCAGGCCTATCAGCTGATCATTCTCACACGCAAACCGGATGATCCGGAAATCCGTGTTCACCCCTGCGGATCGGAGCGGCTCTGCTTCAGCCTGCCGAAAACCCACCGACTTGCAAACAAAAATCCATCTCTTTTGCAGAGATGGATGGAGAAAGCTTTCTCATGGCTTCAGAGGTTGGTGTCTGGGATCAGCTGGTACGCAAAGGCATGCCAGGTTCACGCTTTTTACTGCAGGGGGATACTGCCACGCTGCGTGAGGTCGTTCGTTCCTCCAGCATGCCATCCTTTGTCACCGATCTGACGATGCGATTGTTAGGGCTGGAAGCTGACCGCGTCTGCATTCCTGTTTCAGATGAATCTGCGAGAATGCCATTCTGGTGCTGTTGCCGAAAGGAAGATGAGAAGCGGTTTCTGGCCTGGTTCCAGGCACTTGAGAGAAGAAACAATGCAGGATGATCTTTCGCAGTGGGAAAAGCAACAATTGCAATGAAAAGCTGGCCATCAGGCCGGTGTACCGGCAAGGTGCCAATTCAGAATCAGAACAACATGAGCTTTGCGTTTCCGGCAAAGCTCATGTTTATTGATGCGCTGCGATTTCCGAGTTCTGAATCGGATGCTTTATATCAGACTTTTCGAGCCTGGCAAACGGGACAGAAACAACTGCTCCGCCCGGCGATAGTGGTCCGCTCAAGCGATGTTCCACAGTTCAGGCAGGGCTGTCCTGCTCGGCCGTATACCCGCAGGTGCGGCGTGTTCCGATACGCCTTGCCTTTGCCTGCCAGGTATTCATCAGGTGTGATCTGGTTCTTTTCAATCGCCCAGGCTATGATTGCCGGAATCTGGACAGCCAGAACTGCCCAGTTCTCATCCGTCAGCGCTGTACACGGCGTTGCCGGATGGATGTGCGAAGCAAACAGGATTTCATCCGAATAAATATTGCCAATGCCCGCCACGACGTGCTGGTCATGCAGCATTTCCTTGATGGGGTTCTTTTTGGAGCCCAATGTTCTTTTCATGTAATCGGCCGTCAGGTTTGCATCGGACGGTTCCGGACCCAGCTTACTGACACCGGTCAGCGCCGGTGATTGGTCCTTTCCAATCAGCCAGAAACGTCCGAAACGCCTCACATCAATATACCGTATCTCGTTCCCGTCAGACAGATGCAGGACTAGATGGGTATGTCTTTCCTCCGGATAATCTGCCGGTGTTACCAACAGCTGTCCGGTCATGCGCAGGTGCAGATAAAGCTGTTCACCGCTGTCGAGCAGGAAAGACAGGTACTTGCCTCGTCTGTTCATCGCGGCAATTGAACGCCCCAGTAACAGGTTTGCAAAAACCTCTGCCTCGGGGCAGGCAATGACCTGGGGATGGCAAATTTCTACGGACAGAATGCGCCTTCCCAATACCTGTGGTCCTACGATTCGGCGGACGGTTTCCACCTCAGGCAGTTCAGGCATGGCCAGTCCCCTTTTTTGCGGATTTTGTGATTTCC
>JAFSZW010000053.1 GCA_017458865.1 Clostridia bacterium | reverse complement strand
GTTCCGAGGAACTTCATCCCGTCCGTTGAAAAGGGCCTGCGCGAGAACCTCGTCAAGGGTGTTCTGGCCGGTTATCCGATGGTTGGCCTCCATGCCAAGCTGCATGATGGTTCCTACCATCCGGTTGACTCCTCTGAAATGGCCTTCAAGACGGCTGCCCGCATTGCCTACAAGCAGTGCATCAACGCGAGCCCGGTTCTCCTTGAGCCCATCATGCACGTTGAGGTTACCGTGCCGGATGAGTACATGGGCGACATCATCGGCGACCTGAACAAGCGCCGCGGCCGCATCCTGGGCATGGAGCCCAGCAACCACCGCCAGGTCATCACGGCGGAGGTCCCGCAGGCAGAAATGTTCAAGTATGCCACCGACCTGCGTTCCATCACCCAGGCGAAGGGTTCCTTCATGATGAACTTCGAGCGTTACGAGGAAGTACCTGCTCTCAACGCCCAGAAGATCATTGAGGCGAACAAGGCTGCACTGGAAGAGGAAGACGAGTAAACAAACAAAACAGGAGCTGCATCTGCAGCTCCTGTTTCATTTTGTGAAGTAATCATTGGCACCCTTTCCTTGCATGGAAGGGGTGCGCTTTTTATGGGTTTCCGGGCCACGGACGCTCATCAAGCATCAGGCAGAGGTCAAAGACTGCCAAATTGAGCTGCAGATGTCCTGCTGGAAGACTGCCGGAGAGAAGATCTTCAGGCAGTGGCAGGGTGAACTGCATGCCCGGCGTGAGGGAAACAGACGGCAGATCGAGCAGGATTCGGGTTTCTGTTTCGGTTGTCAGGGTCAGGTATAGCCGGGCGATGAGATCGGGATCGGCCTGTTTTGTGTAGCTGGAATCAGGGATATGCGCCATCAGGGACTCAAGTTCCTGAGCGGTTTCAAGCATCAGGGAGGGCGTGTCCGTGAGCTTGATTGAGCCGTGGATGACATCGTCCGGGAAGCCGTGAGAATCGGTCATGGCAGAGCGGATGTATGAGAAGGCATCCTCAAAATAGGGCGTGTAAAATGCGCTGCTGTGGGTGCCATTTTCAATGAAGAAGCGGTGCGGGACGTCTTTCATCTTGAGACTCTGATGGAGGTCTATTGCCGGCATGCCGAAACCGTAGTCATCCTGGTTGCCGCAGATGAAGTACATGGCAAAGTGCCTGAGATAATCTGCGGATTCCCGGGCGGCGATGATATTCGGGTTTGCCTGTCCGCCATAGCTGAATGCACCGTAGAATGATACGATGCCGGAAAAGAGATTTGGGTTGCGAAGGGCGATGCCGAAAGCCCCCTGTCCGCCCATGGAACAGCCGGCTGTCAGACGCCATCTGCAGTCCTGAATGGTTCTGTAACGTGCGTCAATCGTCGGAATCAGCTCATCCGTGACCATTTTTTCCCAGGCACCCTGCCACCAGCTGTTTTCACTGGAATTCGGAATGACGACGATCATCCCGTCAAAGGCACCGGAGGCGATGCCGGCATCCAGCATTTCCCTGACATGATCGCGTCGGTAAGATGTGTGATCAGAATTGAACTGGTGGAGAAGGTACACAGTGGGATAACTGCGCAGCGTGCTGTCGTATCCCTCCGGGAGATAAATGAGGTAAGGAACATCAACGGCATCGCTGCCGCCGGATGCGTAAACGGAGGGGAAGGTCTCCTCGTAGAATCTGGGGTCGGCATGGGCACCGTGAAGCTTTTCAAAAGCGGCGCCGGAGTAAAGCGCGACCGGCCCTTCATACCAGCCGCCGACGCCGCTTGGCAGGTCGTTGAAGCAACGGACGATCACGGTGTTTTCGCCGGGGGACAGCACGTCTGCGCTTAATGAAAAGGCAGAATAGCTGGCCCAGGTGGACTGCCCGTTTGAGCGGCCATCTGTCATGCCGGTTTCGCCGATTCGCCGGCCGTTCAGCCAGACTTCACACCGGTCATCCACGTATCCGACAGAGAGTACGCAGCCATCTGAATTGAAGGTCTCCGGCAGGGTGAAGGTACGGGCATAGTAGCCGTTTCCGGTAATAAAGAAATCAAACGCGTCAGGCCCGAATGAGGCACCCACGTTTTTCTCGCTGATGTTTCCGAAGCCGTTGGTCCAGTTGCCAAGTCCAGGCTGGACAACAGGCCATGTCTCAAAAGTGTTCTTTGAGATGGAGGAGATATCCATCTGACCGCGGCCGGTATAATTGAAATGCCAGTCACCGTCAAGTGGCAGATAATCATCATTGGCTGAATTGTCGGTAATTACAAGCACAGCCTCATCCAGCAGGAAGCGCTTACCGCCCCATTCGGCACTGAGGGAGACTGAAAGCGGTGACGCGGCATCTGTGACGGCCTCAAGAGACAGAGGACAGTCAAAAGCGGTTTCTGCATTTGCGGCATCAAAACCTGTCCGGTGAGATTCAATCTGTGTGCCGTCCTGCCGGGTTACATCTATGCAAAGGAAGCCGCTCAGCGATGTGTCACTGAACGCACGTAATGGTTCAAAACACTGGGTGCTGCTGCTGGCCGAGACAGAACTGCCCGCAGTGATGCTGCCGCGGCTCAGATGAACCTCGCCGCGAATGGCATCTCTTAGCAGGTAGTCTGTCAGTCGGTGCGCAAGGCGATTGGCGGATTCACGCAGGAACGTGTCATCCCTTTGGCCCGGACGAACGGTGAATTCATGGACTTTTGAGGAGAGACGATAGGCGATGAGCCTGCGGCCAATGTCATCTGTGGAGCCGGGAAGATCGGTCTCGGGATCATCTGCCGGGGCGTCCAGATAAGTATAGATAGAGGAGAGAACCTCGGGTGACCTCACGTGCATGGATTCAATCTGGTCATACACGGATCCGATTGTTTCATACCATGGATTGTTTTCAGCGGAAAAGGTGCCGCAGATGCTGGCAACGCCTCCGAACAGCTCGGGCTCATTGAGCCAGATCGCGTAACTCAGGTATCCGCCGGTGCCGGTTCCGGCCAGAAAGCGGTAACCGGGAACTGCTATGGTCCGATAGGTCTTTTCTGTCCGTTCAATGCATG
>JAFSZW010000594.1 GCA_017458865.1 Clostridia bacterium | reverse complement strand
GTGAACTTCCGCCAAATTTAGCTACCTTGACACCCATTCTGGTTCCCTGTCTTTCCTTATCAAAACTGTGTATTTTGCTGTCCTGAGGACAGCTGCATCATTTTAATGAAACTGACCTTTAAAGTCAAGCGCTTTTTCAGCCAAAACAGCCGGATTCAGACGGATTCAGACGGTTCCAGAAGGTTCTTGGGAAAAACCACACAATTCCGTCACCCCGCAACGCCTACACAATTCTCAGAATCGTCGCCTTTGCGCTCTCAATGACGCTCACAATCTGGTACTTGAGTACAAACACGGCATCATTGTACTCAGGATACTGCCGCTTGATATGATCTATGAGCGGGTAAATATACTTCTGGGACTCGTCAATGTACTCAATAATCTTCTCAACGGAAAAGCCCAGCATCATGGTCGACACGTTATTGCAGCGATCGAGTACCTTGACAATGGCCGCCGTGGCATTGTCCTGAATGCGCGCATAGTACGCATCCATTTCCTGTTCTGTAGCGGGTGACGGCTTGGTCAGCAGGCGCACTGCTTCCCGAACGTGCTCGGAAAAGGGCAGCTTGTCCACGGGAATGCCGGCATCCTCGCACACATCATGCAGAAGGCTTGTCGCCAGCACCTCATCATCCCGGATGCCGAGCGCATGCGCCTGGCACGTCATGATAAAGGGATGGAAGACATACGGCACCGTATCGGATGAAAAGACGCTGGTCTTGCGCAGCTGACCGCTGTGCGCCTCCATGGCAAAGTCGATCGCACGGTCCATCTGCACCAGTCCCTCTGCAGCGGCAAACCGTTTCAGTTTATGGTACATGTTCTCAATGGAGAAGAACCGGTCATGCACCACCCAGGACGACAGATTTCTTTCCTCATTATTAAGGAGATCGCTCTGGTTCATCTGAAGGGCATGTGCAATCCAGCTGAGGTTGTTAAGGCCGGGCGTATTCTTACCCGTTTCCCACTGGCTGACCGCCTGCGGCGTTACATGCACCGCCTCTGCAAGCTGCTCCTGCGTCATCCCGAGTTGCATGCGCCTTGAATGGATTTTCTGACCGACTTCCATAACGCTTCCCTCCTGCAGCCGTACGTGCACACATTATAGATGAATTCCCGCTGAATTGCACGCGGTTTCAGGCTGATTTGTTGTGTTTGCACACACGGACATGCCGCAAGTGGGGCGCCATGCAGATAAGGCCTGCTATTTTTGTCTGTGACCTCTGCAAATTGCCAACCGGCAGCCCGTGTGTTAGAATAGCCACAACAATACAGCAGGAGGACAATCTATGAAATTCGTATCCTGGAACGTAAACGGCCTGCGCGCCTGCCTGGGCAAGGGCTTTATGGACTTTTTTACCGCAAGTGATGCCGACTTCTTCTGCCTGCAGGAAACCAAAATGCAGCCCGGACAGGCGGAGATTCAGGACGAGCGATACCAGCAGTTCTGGTACTCCGCAGAGCGCAAGGGATACTCTGGCACCGCCATTCTTGCCAAAACCAGTCCCCTTTCCGTCACCTACGGCATGGGGATTGAGCAGCACGACCATGAGGGACGGCTCATCACGCTTGAGTACCCGGACTTTTACATGATCACGGTGTACACCCCGAACAGTCAGCGCGAGCTGACCCGTCTC
>JAFSZW010000593.1 GCA_017458865.1 Clostridia bacterium | reverse complement strand
TGCTGCTCCATGATGCCAAAGCGTTTTGAGATGGACCGCACCTCGGTCAGGTTCCGGCTCCAGCGGCGGTCCTTGAGATCCCGTGGATCATCCCGATAGGCATCCAGGCAGTAGGCAAAGTTCGGATACGAATCATACGTATAGAAATCCAGGCTCTCCGCCGTCATCTGATGATTGTCAAGATTGGCGAACATGCCGTTGGTGGTGATGAAATCACCGGGCTTGATGTACTGTTTCAGAATGTCACTCTGCATCTTGCAGAACTGCCTGGCGCTGGCCGAAATAAAGCGGATATAGTCAAGCACCTCATGGGGATTGGTGGAATTGCTGATCGTCTTCCTGGGCACGTGGATCTCATCCCATGCCGTATAGGTCTGATTCCAGAAGACGGTCCCCCATGCCTCATTCAGCTTGTCCAGGGTCTCATACCGGTCCCGCAGATAAATCCGGAATGCCGCCGAATCCGCCTCGGAATAGAACCATTCCCGCTCGCAGTTGAGCTCGTTGTCAATCTGCCAGCCGATAATGCATTCCCGTCTGGCATAATGTTCCGCCAGTACCCGGACAATCCGGGCGCTCAGCGTCTGATAGACCAGTGAATTGTAGTTGTAATGCCGTCTGGCCCCATGCTGGTACGGAATCCCCTCAATGTTCGCATTGAGCACCTCCGGGTATTTCTCCGTCAGCCATGCCGGCGGCGTGGCTGTGGGTGTGCCGAAAATGACTTTCATTCCAAACCAGTCACACAGGTCCAGGAACCGGTCAAAAAAGTCAAAGGTAAAGCGTCCTTCCACCGGCTCCGTCTTGCTCCAGGCAAATTCCGCAATCCGGATCACCTCAATGCCGCTGTCAAGCATCCGCCTGAGGTCATTTTCCCACATATCCTCCGGCCAGTGCTCGGGATAGTAACAGGTTCCAAGAACCAGTTTTTCGCCATCCAGAAGTTTTGACATGTTGTCCTCCTATTCAAGTAAAGATCATCTGTCGGGGTTTGGTCATGGACAGTTTAACACAGGAAATGTGTTTGGTCCATGACATATGCGCAGCAGCTTTGACAGGGATGGCTTATTCCTTGATGGCGCCCGCCGTCAGGCCGCTCATGAAATACTTGGATGCACAGAGGAAGAAGATGAGCAGCGGCAGCACCGCGCACGTACTGGCCAGCATCAGCGCGCCGTAATCCGTTCCGCGGTCACCGACCATGGTCTTGAGCAGAAGCGGCAGCGTGTAGAATTTCTGGCGCTTGAGAACGAGGAGGGCCTGCGTGAATTCGTTCCACTGATTGACAAAGTTCATGATGCCAAGAGAGGCATAGGCCGGAAGGAGAATGGGCGCGATAATTCGGAAAAAGATGGTCCATTCGCTGCACCCGTCGATCCGCGCCGCTTCCATCAGGGACTTTGGCACGTTGTTCTGGCAGTATTGCCGCATCCAGAAGACGCCGAAGGCGTTGGCACAGCCCGGAATGATCAGGGCCAGGAAGCCGGCCGGCGTACGGTCCGAGATCCAGCCGATCTTGCTCATCATGATGTACCAGGGAATCATGCCTGCCGTTGCCGGAACCATCATGGTTGCCAGCAGAATGCGGAACAGTGCCTTTTTCCCGGGGAAATCGTAGATGGAGAAGGCATAGCCGCCCATGGAACAGAACAGCAGTGCCAGTACCACATAGCTGATGGTTACCGTGCAGCTGTTCTGGAAGGCCCTCAGAAGATTCACGGATTTGTTCATGTTCTCGAAATTCTTCATGAGGTTGCTGCCAAACCAGAGGCGCGGCGGGAACGAATAGATTTCATTGGTCTTGAGCGTTGACATGACAAACATCTCGTAAAACGGGAAGAGCATGATGAACGCAACGCTGATCAGAACCAGATACAGGGCCGCCTTCTTTCCGCCCTCTCCAAGCCGCGAGAGAATGAACAGGACCAGGAAAAAACCGGCAATGAGCAGAAGCAGGGTTTTCATCTGATGCGCCCTCCTTTCCCGGCACCCGGATCCTTCTCTTCCGTAACCTTGTTGAGGCAGGTGGAGATGAGGATGATCATCAGGGTGATGACATAGGCAACAGCCGAGGCATAGCCGTAGAGGTTGCCGCCCTGCGGCGCCTTGTTGAGCAGATAGATCATCAGGGTCAGTGCGCCGTTGTTGGTGCCGCCGGTCCAGCTGTTTCCGGTGAGCACGAAAGGCTCCGTAAACAGGTTGAACATGCCGATGGTCGACTGAATCAGCGTGAACAGAATGATGGGCTTGAGCAGCGGAATGAGGATTTTGAACACCACATCCACATGGGTTGCCCCGTCAATGGAGGCGGCCTCATAGATGTCGTTGCTGATGCCCTGCATGCCCGCCAGA
>JAFSZW010000592.1 GCA_017458865.1 Clostridia bacterium | reverse complement strand
TTTTATCCTTCGCTGCTGATGTCGAACTCGTCAATGACGACCTCGTCACTGCCCTCCTCCTCAACAACAGGCGCAGGGATGAATTCGGTCATCCAGGCCTCCTGAGGGAGATCTTCGATCATGCCGATGAGGTTTACGACAATGCCGTCCATATTGTAAGGCACTTCCACATTGAAGGTCCTGTACTCGGACGGACCGTTCTTCTCACGGATAATCTCGACATCAAAGGTGAATTTCTGGCCCATAAACGTGGCCACACCGCGCTCCTTTTTGGAGAGCTTGGCGACCTGTTCACCGCCGACGGTGACATTGATTCTGCGGATGGCGTCATACTTGGTCCCGTTGTACTCGAGGCTCTTGTTATCAAAGTACATCGAGTGTCCGCGGCCGATGATCATCATCAGGATGCAGATGGCCACCAGAACGGCGACCGTACCGGCACGGAAAAGGATTTTACGCATTGCTCTGCGCCTCCTCCCCCTGTGCTGCCTCAAGCAGATGTCCCATGCCGGCTTTTGCCTTGCGCTTCTTTGTCTCATACATGACAAGCGCTACCGTGATGATGCCATAGGAGATAAAGACGCGGAAGTATTCGCCGATCATCGTATCGCCGGTGATCTTCGCACCGGTTGTCGGTGCAAGGATGAACATCAGGTGGAACAGCACGACGCCGAGGAACACGTTTCCAATCGACGCGCGGTCAACGGATGCGCCGCCAACCAGCAGCGCGGCAATGCAGAACATGCCGATCTGCGAGTGTGCGGAATAGGTGGCCATATCACCCATGTTCTGCAGGTAAATGATCATGCCGAAACCGGCAAGCACGGTTGAGATGACAATGGAGAGAATGCGGGTCCGCTCGACGTTGATGCCGGCAGCCCGGGCGACTTCCATATCCTGACCGACAGCGCGCATGTCCTGGCCGAGCTTGGTCCGGCGGAACCAGACGATGGCAAGGCACATAATCGCGATCACGATGAATGTCAGGATCGGGATCTTGATGCCGCTGATGCGGAGGGCCAGGGCGTTATCAAGGCTCTGGCGCATGCTGAGCAGACCGACGGTCTGACGGACGCCGTAGCCTCTGGGCAGCTTGATGGAGTTGTGGATGATGGGAATGACAGGCCCCATCATATACAGCACGACGAGCTGGTAAAGGCCGTTGGTAAAGAAGGAAATGATATAACTGGTAATCATTTCGCGGCCCTTTGATGCGTTCAGGATCTTGCCGCACATGAGGCCCAGGAGCGCCGAGATGGGCATGGACATGATCATCGCAAGGACGATGCCGGGGATGCCCCAGATCTGCCAGTCCGTGACGAGAATCAGTGCGATCTCGCCGGCCATGGCGCCGAGCGTCATGCCGAAATTCAGACCCATGCCGGCCATGATGGGAATCAGCAGGGAGAGAATCAGGAAGATGTTCCGGCCCATGCGGGTAATGATCTCGTTGAGCAGGAACTTGAAGGAAAAGCCTGAAATGGGAATGCAGATGGCCACGATGATGATAAACATGATCGGGACGCTGTTTGCGCTCAGAAAAGCGGTCAGCTTTGAACCGCTGGAGGATTGTTTTTTACTGCTCATGCCTTTTCCTCCGTCTTTCTGGTCAGTGCATACAGAATCATTCCGTTGGAGACCACCATGCGCAGCACTTCCGAAATGTCCATATGGATTGCGTTGTTCATAACCGTCGGGGTCATCGTGATGATGCCCTGGAACAGAATCGTTCCGATGATGACGTTCGCGATGGATGCCTTGTTGACCGTTGCGCCGCCGATCAGGATGGCGGAAACGGCAGGCAGCGCCATATTGAACGGTGCCATGTACAGCTGGATGAAACCAAAGCCCTGCTCATAGACCAGGATGCCGATGGCAGCAAGCCAGGTGCTGAGCACGACGGACAGCATGCGCATCTTGTCGACGTTGATGCCGGCCGCGCGGGCGAATGTCGGGTTGGAGCCGACTGCAGTCATTGCGGTTCCTGTCTTGGTATGGAGGAAAGCCCACATAAGGAAGGCCAGGAAAGCAAAGAACAGCAGGGATCCTGTCGGGATCACAAGGTCTCCGATCCGGATCTGGAGGAAATTCGCCAGAATCTTGTCATAGTATCCCTCAAGGCTGATCGTCGTCCTGAGGCCGGAACCGGAATAGCCCCATACCATATCGGGCTTTCTGTACGGCAGCAGGAGCCACATCATGCACATGAACGAAACAGATGAAAAGCCGACATAGGTGGCGATCATCATCTCGCCGCCCTTGATCTTGTTGAGCAGCCAGCCGTAGCCGACGCCGAACAGGATGGCAAACGGTGTGGCGATGACAATGGCAGCCACAAAGCTCATCGGGCCGGTAAAGCCCAGTTCAAGCGAAATGGTCGCGCCAAGCAGGCCTGAGATGATGCCAAACGGCAGGCCGAAATTGAGTCCGCAACCGGAATGGATCATGGGCACCATGGCAAGGACCAGCACGCTGTTCCAGCTGAAACGGTTGATTACGTTTGTAATCTGTGTCCAGAAGTTAACCCCGACCAGCGGTGCGGCAATCAGCAGCACAACAAGCAGACCGGCGATAATCAGTCTCGGCAAACCGAAGCTTTTATATGCACTTACAAGCCTTTCACCGAGGCTTGCATCTGCATGTCTTAAATCACTCATCAGCTTCCGTCCCCCTTACACTACTTTGCTGACCATCAGCATGCCGAAGTCCTCGGAGGAATCCGTCGCAGGCAGGATGCCCGCGATGCGTCCGCCGGAAACAATGGCAATTCGGTCACAGGTCTGCCGAAGTTCCTCAAGCTCAGATGAAATCATGACAACGGTGACGCCGCTCTCACGATTGAACTTCTTAAGCGCATCAAGAACCAGGGCTTTGGCACCGACATCAATGCCGCGTGTCGGTTCGGATACAAACAGGAATTTCGGATTGAGCGCAAATGCCTTTGCCAGACAGACCTTCTGCTGGTTTCCACCGGAAAGCTGCTTGGCTTTCTGCTTGGAACTGGTGCATTTGATCATCAGCTCATCAATGTACTTGCGGGTAATCTCACCAATGGCCTTCTCATCGCGCCATTTGATCAGCCCCCCAAAGTAATTCTTAAGGAATCTGTCCTGAATCTGCATGGCCGGGACCGCGATGTTCCACTCAAGCGATTCATCAAGGAGCAGTCCGACGCCGCGGCGGTCCTCAGAGACGAACGCCAGCTGACTGTCAAGACAGGTCCTCGGCGAATTGAGCGGGATGTCCTTCCCGTCAAACTGTACCTGACCGCCGGCATTGTAAAGGCCCATAATGCCGTTTGGAATGCCAAGCTTGCCCTGCCCTGCCAGGCCGCCGATGCCGAGAATCTCGCCCTCACGGATGTCAAGATTGACATTGCGCACGGTTTCGCCGGGCATATCCACCCACAGCTTGCGGATGGACATGATGGTCCGCGTCTCAGGCGGCGTTCTGTGTTCACTGGCATTCATATCAACAGAGCGTCCGACCATCCAGCGTGTCATCTCCGCGATGCTCGTCTCAGATGCGGCAACATCCTTGACCAGCACGCCGTCGCGCATGACGACAACCTTGTCACAAACGTTCAGAATCTCCTGCAGGCGGTGAGTGATGAAAATCACAGCGATGCCCCGGGATGCCATGCCACGAATGGACTCAAGCAGGACCTCAGCTTCCCTTTCCGTCAGAACCGCGGTCGGTTCATCCAGAATGAGGAGTTTCAGCTGATCTTTGCTGAGCTCACGTGCAATCTCTGTAAACTGTTTGTGTCCGACAGGCATATCGGCAATGACCATATCGCCATCGATCTTCATGCCCATCTTGTCAATTGCCCCATCCGCTTTCTGCTTCATGCTTTTCCGGTCAAGCGTATTCAGGCGCTCGCCAAACACTTCAGAGACAACACTCTTTTTCTGCGGTTCACGGTTCAGCAGAATATTTTCCGTGGCAGTAAATCCGGGTATGAGTGAAAACTCCTGATGGACCATGCCGATGCCCTCAGCCAGCGCGTCAAACGGCGAGGTGAAGTTCAGCTTTTTGCCGTTAAACAGCACATCGCCCTCATAACCGCCGGTTTCGCGGATCTCGGTCATGCCGAACAGGATTTTCATCAGTGTGGATTTTCCTGCGCCATTTTCACCAACCAACCCCAGAACCTGACCGGCTTCCAGCGTCAGATTGATGTCCTTAAGTACCTGGTTTCCGAAGAAATCCTTTGCGATATTCTTCATTTCCAGTAAAGGCACACGATCACTCATCTTATCTCTACCTTACTAAAACAAAGGGGAGGGATGCCCTCCCCTTTGTCTGTTATTGTTTGGAATGTCAGTATTACTTGACAGTGTAGTACTTCTCAGGAATCTCGACATCCGGGGTGCCCATGAAGTGGCCCGGATCACCCATCATGTAGGTATCCTGATAGACCAGGAACAGGTTCTCGGTCTTGACGCCGGTGTTGGCATCGGTGTAGTAGGAGCCGTTCCACTCCGCGCCCGGAGAATACACGGACAGCGCGTCGGAGATGTCGTCGATCTCCAGCAGGTCGCT
>JAFSZW010000591.1 GCA_017458865.1 Clostridia bacterium | reverse complement strand
TCAAGCACATCCGCCATCTCCTCGACAGACCGGCTCTCAAGATACTCCGCGACCTCCTCGGACAGCTTCGCATCAAGGGCCTTTCCCATCTCATCCGGCGAAAGAAGATCCGTGACAGGCTGTGCACCTGCACGTTTAATGATCTCCGGAATCCGATCCCGCACCAGCTTGTTGTGCCTTATCGTTCCCATTTGTCACACCCCTTATCTGCAGCACCTGATTTGCCGACATCGCATGCCATCTGCCTCAATCTTCCATTATCCTGATTGGCATCCATTTGAGGAAGTCACCGGATGCCAGGCGGTAAAGCACACCCCGGTGCATGCCCTGGATGCTGTCATGAAAGCGCTGCGTCCCATGACAGTGTGCGTAAATAACCTGCTCCGCGCCATAGTGCTCAGCCATTTTCGTAAACCCGCTATCCTTTTCCATGATATTGGTCGGCGGATAATGCAGGAACATAATAAAGCGCTTAAACCCGTCCGCTCTGGCCGCCTCAAAAGAGACCCGCAGCCGCTCCAGTTCGCGCTCCACCAGCTGCTCCGCATGCCTGGCCTCATCCTCGTCCCATCCCACGATACGACCGCTCCGGTTCAGATAAAACGGGCCTTCAAACGTGTAGCCCTTTGTTCCAACCAGTGCCGTATCACCATACGCTGCATAATTGTTCTGAAGAAAGAACAGACGTCCCTCAAACTGCTGGTTGAGTGCCTTTGTCTTTTTCGCATCCCAGAACAGGTCATGGTTGCCGCGAAGCAGGATCTTCCGCCCGGGCAGCGCCATGATATACTGCAGATCCGGACCGCAGGCCTCCATCGTCTTGCCCCAGCTGTGATCTCCCGCCAGGACGAGGGTATCCGTCTCCTTCACCAGCAACGTGCAGTTTTGCATAAAGCGGCTCTCATGATCCCGCCAGAGGGGTTCCCGCAGCTGTACCTCTGACTTGAGCGTACTGGCAAAGTGCAGATGCAGATCTCCCAAACAATACAGACTCATATTTTCTCCCCATCAGCGGTTTCAAGTCCCGTTTCTGCCTTTCATCGGTTCAGAGTTCCAGTCAAATGCAGCACTGATCCGCTTCTTCCAAGGCCAAAGGACACAGCTCATTCCGGCATTCTGACAGGCCAAACATGTACCTGCGGAATGGAACCGTACCCTCCATGTTCACGCCTTTTCCTTCTGAGTCGCGTCATTTTCTGATGCTGGCATTATACCAAATTGACATGCCCGGAACAATCTCTATTTTCCGACATCTCTTGTCAGTCCGGAAAGATTGATCCCATTGAAGCAGCGGACTATCTGTCCAGGACGGCATCTGCTTTCTCTTTTGCAGGCAGATACTCCACAGAAAAAATAACCTGCCGGTACACAGCACCAGCAGGCAGATATTTCATTCAGGTAAAGGGCTTATGGCTCATTTCTGCTGTCCGTCCAGTGTCCAGCCGAAATCACCATGGTAAATCATCTGATGGGTCATTCCACCATCTATGCAGATGTTCTCCCCGGTAATAAATCCGGCAGCATCCGAGCAAAGATACAGCACCATGCTGGCAATGTCCTCGGGCCGTCCAACTCTCCCTGCAGGCTGCTGGGTATTGTCCGGACCGGAATAGGTCCTGCCATTTGTTTCAATCCATCCAGGTGAGATGGAATTTACGCGAACCCGTCCGGCAAGACTCACCGCCAGTGCATGTGTGAGCGCCGCAATCCCGCCTTTGGCTGCGGTATAGCTCTCGGTCTGCGGCTGACTCATCCTGTCCCGTGAGGACGAGAGATTCACCACCGCAGCACCCGGTGCAAAATACGGCACAAACAGTTTGGTCAGGTAAAACGGCGCGGTAACGCCAACAGCAAGTGCGTTTTGAAACGCTTCAAAAGAGCAATCATTTATCCCGAGCATCGGCGGGGGTGCGTTATTGACCAGATAATCCACATATCCATACTGCCGGATCACCTGGTCCGCAAACGCCGTCAGGACATCCGGATCTGCGATGTCGCCCCTGACATCTGCGCCATCTGCTATGTCTATGGTTAAAACACTGGCCCCCTGGCTCCGGAACATCTCCGCTGTACATGCACCTATGCCGTGCGCGGCACCGGTAATGACTGCAACCTTTCCATTTAATGCACTCATAGTTATCACCCTTTGTCCAGGAGTCCGCTGGCCTCCTGCAGCAGGCTGATGATTTCAAGATGCTGCGGGCAGACACTCTCGCACTGACCGCACCCGATACAGTCGCCTGCCCGTCCGCTGCCGCTGTTTACGATTCCATTGTAGAAATTTTTCGGACGGAACTCATCGCCATACAGTTTCATGGTGTTGACCGCACGGAACACATCCGGAATGGCGATATGCATGGGACATCCATCTGTGCAGTACCGGCATGCCGTACAGCCAATCTGCGGCACATCCAGCATAATTCTGCAGACCTCATCCACCAGAGCACGTTCCCCGTCCGAAAGCGGTTCGAAATGTGTAAACGTCCCGATATTGTCCTGCATCTGTGCATCTGAGCTCATGCCGGACAGAATCGTCATTACGCCAGGGAGCGAACCGACAAAGCGGAGTGCCCAGGCTGCAGGCGAATCGTTTGGCCGGACAGCTCTGTATCTGGCTTCAAGTTCCGGTTTCAGGCTGGCCAGTGTACCGCCCTTGACCGGTTCCATGATAATCATGGGAATGTTCCGCCTGTGCAGAATCTCATACAGCTCACCGGAACGCACAACCGGGTTTTTCCAGTCCGCATAATTCAGCTGGATCTGGACAAACTCCACCTCAGGATGCGCATCCAATATCTGCTCAAGATACGCAGGACTTCCATGGAAGGAAAAACCGAAATGGCGGATTTTGCCCTCTGCCTTCTTTGCCATTCCCCAGTTATAGCAGTCAAGGCGCTCATACGTCTCCCCGTTCCCGCCATCCTCGACGGAGTGCAGCAGATAGAAGTCAAAGTAATCAATGCCGCACCTTGCAAGCTGTTCATTGAAGATCCTGTCCCGGTCATCCAGCGTTGAAAGCTGCCAGGCCGGCAACTTGGTCGCGACCATGTACGATTCTCTCGGATACCGGTCCGCGAGCGCCACTTTCACCATTTCCTCGGAATGTCCGCCATGATACACATATGCGGTATCAAAGTAGTTCATGCCGGTATTCATGTACATATCCACCATCCGGCAGACCTGTTCCGAATCAATGCTGTCACCCGCCATTGGCAGACGCATCAGTCCAAAGCCCAGCTTTGGCATGCGGTTCAACTCAATACTCACGCAACTCTCCCCTTTCACGTTTATCCTCTCATCAAGACCGGCAGCATGTTTTTCCTTCTCCGGTCTTTCTATCCGTTCCGGTCAGCCATTTTGCGCGGCTCTACTGCCAACAGCACATAACCGGCGTCCCTTTATTTACTGTTGGCATGATGACTGCTCCTCAGTCTTGATTATACCATAATCACGCAGAAGTACAATCCTCAGATCTCATTTTAAATCCGCACTGCCGAACCCAGGAGACGACAAGATGCCAATGCACAACCGCAGCCATATCGAATGAAACGAGGAAGTTTCACACATGTGAAAAACTGCGACCAGTGCCCCCAACTGTGCCAGGAAATCATCCAGTGAAACAAACTGATCACGATCTGGTCAAGTCTTGACACATATCCTGCAAGCGATTAAGATTGATTCTGGCGATAACCATCTCACAAAAAGGAGCGAATAACCATGTCAGCATTTCTTCAATCTGTTCTTGATACTCACGTTCCCCATGGTCAGGCCGTGCTCTGGTGGATGGGGCAAATGGGATTTTTTATCAAGATGGGCGATACCGTCCTGAGCGTTGACTATTACGCATCCGACAGAGATACCCGTCTCGTCAAAGCACCCATTCCCGCCAGTGAAGTCCATGGAATCGATATCTTCCTGGGTACGCATAACCATCTCGATCACATAGACCATGCCTCATGGCAGATCTGGGCCAACACCTGTCCTGATGCAGTATTCGTCTTTCCGGGGTTGCATGTTTCAGCCATCCTGGCAGACGGAATTGATAAGGTGCGTCAGTTTCCTCTGACCGACAGCACATGCTGTCAGATCGGGGATATCACCATTCATGCCATCGCAGCCGCTCATGAATTCCTCGCTCGGGATCCCGTAACAAACCTTTATCCCTGCCTTCAGTACATCATTGAAGGAAATGGTGTCCGCATCTATCATGCCGGCGATACGCTCAGATACGAGGGTATGCTGCCAAAGCTGCAGTCTTTCGGAAAGCTGGACGCGGCCATTCTGCCCATCAACGGACGGGATGCAGAGCGTTACCGCAGAGACTGCATCGGAAACATGACCTTCCAGGAAGCTGCAGATCTTGCAGGTGAACTGAAACCCTCACTCATTATTCCCGGACATTGGGATATGTTTGCCAACAATCCCGGAGATCCCGAGGCATTTAGTGACTACCTGGATGCCAAGTATGGAATGTCATGCCACATTCCCAAACACGCTGAGCCAATCATTGTCAAAGCCTGATGAGCAGCATGGCTCCGGCAGATCAGCAATAAAAGAAAGCACGGTTAGTATGATTCATCTGACCCGCAAGGAACCTCTCCAATAGTAACAAACATGCGCCTGCAGGCATCTGATTCCTGCAGGCGCATCGTGTACACATTTACAGGCTTGCAGCGTGCTTCGAGATTAACACGCCACATTCTGCATGAGTGAATACCGAAATTCAAGCGTTTCCCGGGATTTTCCTTTTGAATTATTCACTCACTGCCAGAATCCCATGCGCTTTGGCATAGGAAATAGCCGCCTGAGACTGGGTGACGAACAATCGAAAAGTTCCTTCCTGCCCAGGCTTCGAGCCGCAATTCCGCATGATCATAACTTTCTGCCAGGTCTGACAGATCGTAAGAGAAGACCAACGTATCCCCGCGGTTTATCTCTGTCCTGTTCACCGTCAGGCTCGCAGCACAAGCCCGGCCAGGGATCACCAGAACTGCCAGGATGCCCAGCATCAGCAAAATGCCGAGCCGGTTTTTCAAAGCTGCAAGGAATATGAAGATTCTTGTCCGTATGTTTTTGCGATATGACATAGTTTCCTCCTCAGGGGAGCAGAATGACAGATCTGTTTTGTTTTATCCGGCCGCAGAGACCGGAGAGATGAAAACGGGCAGGTTATGCATTCCGTCCCGGTTTGTATGCCAGACAGCATCCCTATCTCAATGAAATAAGCCTGAGCATGATGCCAGATACTTCCATCCTGAAATCAAGGATTCTTTTGAATTATACTATAAAACGAAAAACAGGTAAAGTCCAGAGATATAGAATTCGCGCCGCATTTTGTGACATCCTTGTCAATGCATTTGGCATAAACACGTTGGAAAAGAACAGCCGAAAGCAACGAGGCAAAAAAAGAAGCCTGATTTCTCATGCTTCTTTGATGTTTGGTAGCGGGAGGGGGATTTGAACCCTCGACAGACCGGGTATGAACCGGTTACTCTAGCCAGCTGAGTTATCCCGCCAAATGGTTGCGGAGGGAGGATTTGAACCTCCGACCTTCGGGTTATGAGCCCGACGAGCTACCAGACTGCTCCACCCCGCGATATGTACCTGTCGTTTGACGACTTGCGTATTATATGCCCGTCGCCACCAATTGTCAATACCCTTTTTCAAAAAATTTATTTGGCCTTCACCGCCTCAAATCACCTCCTTTCTTTCATGTTCGTCCAGTTCAAAAAAGAAGTCCTTGCGTCTCTGCACCCCGATATTTACTGTGCAGCCCATGATATGTGGGTGATCCAGTCATTTGAGAAAACCTGATTCGTTACAGCCATTATCTGACAATTCAACCCAATTGGTTGTATGGAGATCTGCCTGCCGATTCAGTCATCAGTCCACTGCTTATGTCAGGCTAATGCTTAAACTGCCGACATAATAACACCACAGACAGGTTATCCAAATGCACGAATGGTATCATCCTAAAGACCCTCCAAAAATAGTGACAAAAAAGCTCCATGTGCGATAATGAGCGAAAGAAATTATTCCTCGTTTCGCATAAGGAAGGTTTTTTATGGGAGTTTTCAATGATCCTGGGTGTATCTTGCTGGCATAGTTTCCGTACAGGATTCTTTGAGGCTGTTTTGTTTTGCTGATTGAAATCTCTGGCAATACCTTCAAAATCATCCTGATTAAGGCCATATAGGCTGAACAGACTTTTTTGTTCAAAAGAATAACCAATCCTGAGCCGGTTTTTTTAGGATTGGTTAAACACTATGAGTTCTTGGCTTTTGCATGTATTCGGAAGCATATCAAGACCGACTTTGCACCAGCCCCGTCGCAATTCCGAACAGCTATAGGACTTCAGTTTGTTTCTCAACCTGGTCCATTGCTTCGGCCTCAAGTGTAGAACGCCAGGGTTTTGCCTACGTCTTTCTTCAGATTCCACCTCGCGATGGACCCCCTTGATTTCAGCTGCATCCTTCCCGCTGTCAGGGCGGATCAGGGACTACCTGTTCGAGTTACAGGGCACCCATTAGAACGCGCGTTCACCAATCGCACAAAACGGAGCCTCAGCTTTCGCTGGACTCCTGGGCATCTGAATTTGACGGTGAAGGCTGGGACAATTCAGCCGATTGTTCTGTGTCCGTACTGCAATCTGCTTCCGTTTCATCCGGTTTAGGAATCAGTGCTTCAATCCGGGTACACAATTCTTTGCTCAACAGGCTTTTGATCGATTGGTACTGTGGAACAAGATCCTCCAGATTTTCTGACTGGATGCTTGTGAATTGAGCGGTAGAACGTTCTTTGGATAGAACCACCTTCATTGGCTTGGCCTTAGAATGATCCAATTCATCACCGTTCAGCAACATCTTAGGACGGGCTTTGGGAATAGCGATAAAGCCAAGGGTACAAGCACCGTCAGAGGACGCGATCGTACAGGAAACTGTATTTTTCTGAAAGCTCTCCTCAATGAGATTTGAGGTGTCAATTAATCCGCTTATTGCCGGGAGAGCGTTGATTTTTCGTCGGATGGAACCTCTTGAGGCTTTTGTGTCCTGCCCATGCGATGAAATCTCAAAGTCACTCTCGGAAAGCGTTCCATTAAAGCATTTATCGAAAAACTCCGTAGCTGAAAGATTTTGCAATATTAAAGAAGAACGTTGTCGCGCTGTCTATCTGCCCAGACAACAGGCAACATCTCCAAAACAAAAAAATGTTTCCTTCAAAGCTTGCTAAAGCTTTGAAAGGAACATTCGCATTTCAGG
>JAFSZW010000052.1 GCA_017458865.1 Clostridia bacterium | reverse complement strand
GAGCAGGATGTGCTCATCGTGGAGGGCATCCATGGCCTGAACCCGGCTATTGGCGAGGATGTACCCAGCGAGAGCAAGTACCGCATCTATGTGGGTGCGCTGACGCCGCTCAACCTTGACAACCACAACCGCCTGCGTGCAACGGATATCCGGCTGCTGAGACGCCTGGTCCGCGACGCACGGACGAGAAATGCGAGTATCCAGGAAACGCTGGATATGTGGGATGATGTAAAGATCGGGGAGATCAAGAACATCTATCCGTACATGGAGGAGGCCAACGTCGTATTCAACACGACGATCAACTACGAGATCCCCGTGCTCAAGACACATGCCTACAACATGCTGCTTGAGGTGAAACCGGACAGTCCTCATTACTCAACCGTCCAGCGCATTATTCAGTTCCTCGACTACTTTGTGGACATTGAGGACGAGTCGGAAATCCCGCCGATTTCGATTCTGCGCGAATTCATTGGCGGCTGCACATTCTACGATGTCTGATTCCTGCCGGCAGCCCAAACCCGGTTTCTGCTGCTGTCTGCAGGCAACCAAGTGCCTGTTTTGACATGATCTGTAGGTAATTGGTAGATCCAGTTTTCTGGCATAACCTGCAGGCAGCTCAAACCTGGTTTTTGCGGCTGTCTGTGGATGAGCATTTGCCTGTTTCTGACATGTTCTGTTGTCAGGTAGCAGACACTGCTATCTGGTATCACCGTCCGACAGCCCGAATCCGGCTGCTGTCTGCGGCCAACCATGTGCCTGTTTTAGGCATGATCTGTCGGCAATTAGCGGATCCTATTTTCTGACATAACATGCCGGCAGGTCAAACCAGCACTGTCTTCGGGCAACCATTTGCCAGTTTCTGGCATGATCTGCTGTCTGCTGACAGACGCTGCTATCTGGCATCACCGGCCGGCAGTTCAAATCCGGCCATTGTCTTCGGGCAACCATTTGCCTGTTTTTGACAAGATCTGCTGTCGGCTGGCATACGCTGCTATCTGGTATCACCGGCCGGCAGGGCATGCATCAGATGATCTGAGGAAAATATGAGTGTACATTTTACAAAACTGAAACTGAACGGAACACTGCTTGATACGCTATCCAGGCGTTTCATTGCCTTTGATACCGAAACCACCGGTCTGGATCCCTGGTACAACAGGATCATTGAGGTGGGCGCTGTGTGCTTTGAAAACGGAAAGCCGGTCGGGCACTACGGCAGTCTCATGCATTCGGTGAATTACGTGCCGTATGAGGCATCCATGGTGAACCACATCACAAGTGATATGGTTCGAAATGCGCCGGACCCGGCGAAGGTTTACGCAGACCTCATCTCCTTTTTCGGGGATGTCATGCAGGGCGGGACTGTTCTGGTAGGCCATAATGCGACGTTTGACATGAAGTTCCTGGCTAATGAGCTGGAGCGCCGGGGCATAAGCGCGGATCTGCTGTATGCGGATACCTGCGCACTCTCAAGAACGGCCCTTCCCATGTTGTATGATCACAGGCAGGATACCGTTGCCAGCAGCCTTGGGATTACCAACCGTTGCAGTCATCGGGCGGAAACGGATGCCGAGGCCTGCGGTGAGATCATGGTCAGGATGATTCCGCTTCTCGCATCGCAGGATAAGGTAACGCAGGATGTGGAAAAGCGCGCGGATAAACGGACAAAGTTTGAGCCTGTCGGGCTAGGAAGGGCTTTCTGCCAGGCCATGACGGCCAGAGCACAGGAACTGCAGATGGACTGTCCGTATCTCTGCTTCCAGAGGGCAGGAAAGCTGATCCACGTACGTAGCGTGGAACCGCTGTTTGCTGTCTGTCTGGAGGGCAGACATCCGTACATACTCGCCAGACGGCAGCATCTCTTCCGTATGATGGAAACGGATCCGTTTGATGATGTGGAGGCCCTGAAACCCTGTACGGCCGGCGAGTCAAAGCTTTACGGGGATGCAGCCCGCCTGTTTGTCGGTGAGGATATGCAAAGGCGGGCTGAATGCCTGCTGACCTGCACACTTGAGGAAAATGCCTCGAGGGTGGATAAGCTTCTGTGCGATGCAGAAACCCGCTGGAACCACGGTCGCGAAATGGAACTGTACTGGCGCCCGGATGAGCTTGCAGATGACAATGTCTGATCAATCCTGGATCATTTCAATGAAGAGGTGCATGGCAGACCTGTTTCGACGATCAGCTGTGCCATGACTGAACCAGGCATTGTTCTGCCCTGAACAGCCCTTTTCAAAGCCGGATTTCGGGATAGCGCCAGTGGACGCTTCTGTTCGATTCCATGCAAAATAGTGCAAAAACAGCTGCAAATCCTGCAGCTGTTTTTGCATATGAAAAAGGCTGAACGCGTTTTATATCCGGTATTGCCAGCATCCGCATGCGATGCAGAGACTGGATTTGTGATCTTGAGGTACCGGATCTAATCGCCGGGGTTTTCCTTCTGGCTTTCCTTATTGCGCAGATCACGCATGACGCTGCGCATGATGAAAAGTGACAGGATAAAGGCGAGTACATCGCTGACGGGCTGGGAGAGCTGCAAACCGAGCAGGCCAAACAGCCTCGGCAGGACGAGGACAGTCGGGATGAGGAAGATACCCTGACGTGCGGATGAGATGATGGTGGAGGTCAGACCATACCCGATGGACTGCGTGCACATATTGCTCATGACATAAAAGCCCCAGAGCGGAAGGGTGATCAGCTGCAGACGCAGGGTCAGGGTGCCGATCTCGACGACCAGCGGGTCATCTGCGCGGAAGAAACGGATGATGCTGCTGCTAAACAGCATAGCGATACCGGCGAGAACGACCAGGATAATGGTGGCGACCTTTACGCAGAACGAGAATGCATCTCGAACACGATCATACCGCTCGGCGCCAAAGCAGAAACCGCAAACCGGCTGGAATCCCTGTCCGAATCCAATAACCGCACTGTTGATGAACATGACAAAGCGGTTGACAATGGAGATGGAGGCAATGGTTGCACTGACGGTCGCCGGATCAGTGGAAATGGTGCCTGCAATGCGGTTGACGAGAATTGTTGCAACGCTGGCGATGCCCTGACGTCCGAGGGACGGGACACCGTTGTAAAGAATGCTGCCGACAACTTTGGGTGTGGGTCTGAAATAGGCCGGGAAAATGGAGATGGTGTTCTTGCGGGTGTTACACATGAAGAACAGAATGAAGAAGGAGACCATCTGAGAGAGTGCT
>JAFSZW010000590.1 GCA_017458865.1 Clostridia bacterium | reverse complement strand
CCGGCGCAAAAACCTTCATCCAAGCACCTGTCATCTCAGAATCCCTCCTTCTCACTTCGTCAATTGCCTCTGGGACCGCTTTGTAAGTAAATCCAGTAAATCTCTGAAGTATCATTTCACGTAACTCAGGCAGAAAAAGGCTGGAAAATACGCTCCGGTCATATCATTGTGCTGCCGCCTCAGGATGCAAAATCCCTTTCACATATTCGACAGAGACATCATATCTTTTTGCAGCTCGCGCCATTGCATCTGCCTCAGTCCAGCCTGCATCTTCGATTAACGCTTTGGTTGAAGCCTTAATCTCTTTTTCCTTTATCTCCGGCGCAAAAACCTTCATCCAAGCACCTGTCATCTCAGAATCCCTCCTTCTCACTTCGTCAATTGCCTCTGGGACCGCCTTGGTAAGCAAATCCAGTAAATCTCTGTAATATCCTTTCACCTCAGGATCGGTTTCCTTTTCGCTTGCATCCACCAGGCTTTTAATATCTTCCTGTTTGGGATTCTTTGAAATTGCCCTGATGGCAGCATACTCCGTTCCTTTAAGCTCCCTGGTCACTATAATCTGAAGAGGAACGTTGAGCACCCACTTATCTATTTGGTAGATTCCAGCTTCTTTCTTTGTATGGGTGAGTTCCGAAAGAAGTTTCTCCGGCTTCGCCTCTCTGATAAGGGTAACCGTAAAATCATCAAAAGACCCTTCTTTTCCATGGATGATCTCCCTCGCAGCCGCACCAAAATAGATAATCGGCTGGCACATTTCAGCCATGCCCAAGCTGTCATCAGGCCCCTTGAATTCAATGATATTGAACCGCCTGAAGAGTTTAAAGATCCCCATATCCATCTGGATGTCATCCACTTTGATCAGAAAATCCATCCGGGGCGGCATCGCACCGAGTGTCATCTCATGCTGTACAAAGGCTGACGTTCCAAATCTACGAAAGAGGACGAGAAAAACCAGATACATCATTGAATGCCAGTCGTTCGGCGGTTGTTTCGCTCCTTCGATCTGAGCCTTCAGTTTGGCATTCTCCTTTTTCAATCGTTCAATCTCTGTCAAGGGTAAGCGCTCCTTTCCTGATTTTTACTTAGTATACAATAAAAATCAGGAATTTACAAGAGAGTAATTCAGTATAATAAAGTATGGACCATAATGTCCATAAACGAGACGAGCAAAGTCGTCCAACACTGTGAATGATCACCCAGGTTCACAATCATTTCACCATCTGCAATTTTCCATAAAGCCGGGTATCCGTTCCCACATCTGTCAACTCTCTGACCTGACCGTCATAACATACTTCCAAAAACCTCAGTACTTATAATTGCGAACGTTCACACGAAAGTGGCCGCTGGTCTTCTGTGTGCCGCCCCATAGAAGTTTTAACCTGCCCCTGGTCAGCTGTAAACGTGCATCCGAATAGCGAAAACCGACCTTCAAGGCGACGAACATTTGCTCCTTTGCATCTCTTCAAATAAGCCCAATTATTCTTGGACTCTAACGAGACTTTGGGCGCGGAGCCCTCTGAAAAGGATGACTTTTTTCCTGCCAAAGGGCAGAATGCCTCTTTCAAAAAGGATAGTCGGGCCTGAGCCACAAGGACATTATAGCAGGAACGGGCGGGGATTTCCATATGGACAGCTCTGCCATTCCGGCCCAGATCGTAGTCAGGCAGATTTCATCCTCTTGACAGATTGGAACAGAGAAAAAACATCCGGCTGCAAATGTGGTATAATGGATCTGCAATAAGACCTTATGACGCTGCTCAAATAACGCACGGCAGGGAATGCACCGAGACCGGATGCTGCTTAACCTGGTATATGAGTCCCCAGCCGCATTGGATGCTTGCTCAGACTGGTCTGCCGGAACTGGGCATATGGCCTGTCTGGATTGCAGAAATCAAAACCGGATGAATGGGGGCATTCTCATGGCAGATGCCCATCCTGCGGACGGGCCATTTTATGGCACAGCCTGGGTCGGCGGCTCTTGTGATACGGGTGGCAGGATTGGCACTGCCTGGCAGAGATGAAAGGAGGAGCATGATGCACTCAGATAAGATGACAGATGTCAGCGATACAGCACCGCAGGCAGCGCGAGCGGACCTTTACCGGGAACTGCTGCGTTTTCCGGGTTGCGGGGATGGCATCACGTACGTGATCGGCCACAGGAATCCTGATTCGGATTCCGTGGGATCCGCAATCGCATATGCCTGGCTGCTGAATCAGGTGGGGATCCCTGCAGAGGCAGCAATAGCTGGACCAGTCAATGCTGAAACGGCCTGGGCACTGGGACAGTTTGACATCCCGGCGCCCCGGATCATGAGTAAGGCTGCGGGTGGACGGTTCGTCCTGGTTGACCACAGCGCTTTTTCGCAGGCCATTGACGGCATGGATCATGCAAGGATTGTGGGTATAGTCGACCACCATGGCATTGGCGATGTTGGAACAGATGAACGGATCTTTGTCAGGTCTGCCCCGACAGGCGCCGCGGCATCGCTTGTATATGCTGCGTATCTGGAGTGCAATGTACCGGTTCCCGGGCATATTGCAAAGGTTCTGCTGATGAGCATTCTCTCAGATACGCGCAATATGACAAGGAATGTTACTGCACTTGACCGGGCTGCCTGTGAAGCGGTTACTAAGTTTTCAGGTATTCAGAATACAGATGCGCTGTACCTTGGCATGTCCTCGGCAATTGCCAAATATGACGGCATGACGGACTGGGAAATCTTCCAGACTGACTTCAAGGCATATGAGGCAGGCGGGATCCGTTTCTGCATCGGGGATGTCAATGCGTTCGGGGAAGACGCTGTAAGAGAGATGGTAAAGCGCATGCAGACAGTGATGAGGGATCACTATGACGATCTGGGCTTTGACCTGATGTACACGATCATCAACAACAAGGGCAGGGATGATTCGGAGAACATGATGTACATGGTCTGCTGGGGAGATGGCGCCGAGACACTCCTGAGGCAAATGCTTTGCGATGACAATGGCAGCCACACATTCACCTTCAGGAAGAATCTTTCAAGAAAATCAGATGTTGTGCCCGCCCTGACCACGGCACTCATGAGGCAGCAGGTGGTCTCTTAATGACTGGCAGGCACAATCCTGTGACCAGACATAGCTGCTGCGCCACATGTCAAAGGGATAAGGCCTGCCTGAGGACAGATGCTGCTCGCCTTAGCCGGATCTCCGGTTTTATCCAGGTGACGGCGTGCGGCAGCGCCTGCGGGAAACCTGAATGACAGCATCTTTTGCTTTGGAAGCCACTGGCAAATGTGCATGCTTTACGCCATTGCGCAGGTGCATCAGGCCAGAGGCGGAACAAGGAATGCAGGAGCTGTAAGGCATGAAAGGAGACGTAAACATGCAGAATATCCCGGCTGAAACCCTTGAAACCTGTGCCAGGGCGGGCAGTGTACGTTCTATCCGGTATGGGGACAAGTATGTGCTGCTCTATACGCCATCTGCGAAGGCAGAACATATCCTGTACCTGATTCATGGCGGCGGTGGCACGCAGCATTCTTTTTTCCGCCCGGCATTCCTGAATATGGTGGATCATATGACAGAGAGCGGAATGCTTGAGCCGCTGTATATCGTGGCCCCCTGCTTCTATGCGCCGGGTGTGACGGACAAGCGTCCCGGGACATCCGGTGTTGCGGTAAAGCAGTTCTGCAGCGAGCTGCGTGAACAGATTATCCCACAGGTTGAAAGGCACATCGGCATGACTTTTGAACGGGAAAGCCGGGCAATTGGCGGCTTTTCCATGGGCGGTGTCACAACGTGGTACGCCTTCATGCAGGCACTGGACCTGTTCTACTGGTTCGTTCCGCTGAGCGGTGACTGCTGGGCGCTTGGTGAAACGGGCGGGGGACTGGCTCCGGATGAAACGGCGGAATGCCTCGCTCAGGCAGCTATTGCCCAGGGCTTACCGGATTTTCGCATTCATGCAGTCACCGGTGCCAGGGATATTGCATTCCCGAATCTGGATCCTCAGATCCGGGCAATGGAAAAGCATGAGGATGTATTTGGCAAAACGCTCAGATATGATGTCCTCGAGGACGGCGTACATGATTATGAGACGATTTTCCGCTACCTGTACAATGTGCTGCCGGAGCTCTTTAAAAGGTGAGGCGGCTTTGGCCGAACAGGGAGATGGCAGATGCACAGCAATTGTCCGGCCAGATGCCACAGAACCGATTTAAGTTCGGGCCTTTGTGCAGGCGGCAGAGAAATGCCGGATGGCAAAACAGATGAGGAGAAAGAGAATGTTTGAGACGGAAAGACTGATCCTGCGCCGCTGGGAGGACAGCGATGCGGAAAGCCTGTTTGAATATGCAAAAGATCCCGATGTGGGCCCGATTGCCGGCTGGCCGGCGCATAAGAGCATGGAGGAGAGCCGGGAGGTAATCAGAAATGTCCTGAGCGGCAGGGAGGCGTATGCCATCTGCATGAAAACAGACGGCAGAGCCATTGGCGCCATTGAGCTGAAACTGAACGGATGCCGCGGGAACGATCTCGCCACGGCAGATGATGAATGCGAGGTGGGTTACTGGCTCGGGAAACCGTTCTGGGGGCAGGGCATCATGCCTGAGGCGGTGATGGAGATGCTGCGCCATGCATTTGAGGACATCGGCATGACAAAGGTCTGGGCAGGTTACTATGAGGGTAATACAAAGTCGAAGCGTGTCCAGGAGAAATGCGGCTTTCGGTACCAATGGAAATCGGAGGACGTGGATGTGCCCCTGATGCATGAAAAGCGGACCGGCCATGTGAGCAGCCTGACAAAGGACCAGTGGCAATGGGACAGACTGTATGCAGCTGCATCTGCCGTGCGGAACGGACGAACGGTCTCAAGATACGTTACCTGCGGCGAGGTATCTGCCGCGATCCTGTCCGGGAGCGGCAGGATTTATACCGGTGTCTGCGTCGACACCTGTTCCACACTGGGGATCTGTGCCGAGCGGAATGCCATTTTCAACATGATCACAAACGGGGATGAGGAGATAAAGAAGGTCATTGCCATCATGTCAGACGGAACAAGCGGCCCGCCCTGCGGCGCCTGCCGGGAACTGATGGTGCAGCTTATGCCGGACAGGTACAGGGAAATCGAGATCATGATGGACTACCGGCGGGAACGGGTCATGACACTTGGAGAACTCACGCCGGAGTGGTGGATCTGAAAGATGTAATGACCAGGGATTCGGCAATTTCTTTCGGGGCTTATGCAGTTTTTGCACGCAAATCCCGGGAAAGCAGATGCCGATATATACTGGCCGTGAGGCGGGGATGCTTTCCGGATTGTGGCGGAGGAAAGCCGCGTTAAAGCATGCAGTATCCCTGACCTGAGGTTCAGGACTGCGGGAAAGACAAAATAGAATGTTATACAGAGGTGAGGTTGTTTGGAAAGAAGAAGGAGACGCTCAAATTCAGCTGATTTACAGGTACCGGTGACACCGGCAGAAAACCAGGCTGTGTCCGTGGAAACGGGCCGTCCTGATGCAGAGGGGAACAGGGCAGAGGCTGTTGCCGGCACCACGCCGGAAAAACCGGGGACAAACCTTATGGATACCGTCAGGTTCGTTCCGGTGCGGGCCAGGCCGTCTGTTGAAAACAGGGAAGCAGGCAAACCGGACAGTTTCGGTGAGGCAGACGGACAAATGAGATATTACGACAGTGAGACCCAGAAGATCATGGCACCGGATGTCGGCAATGCCTGTCTTGACTGTATGAATCACTACTACGATGTAAGTCTGACCTGGAGTGACTGCAGGAGTGACGGGGTAATGGCAAAATGCAGCTATTGCGGAAGAATTAAACCGCTTGTAACCCGTCTTACGATTATGGGCAAGTTCAAGATGAAAGGCAGGAAGTGAACTGCATAACCGGGAGATGACCCTCTCATCGGTGATGAGTATGGAACCTGGGATTGTGTTCCTGACGAATTTTAGATGTCCTGAATAAAGAATCACGGGATTTTTTGCCCGGAAATGACAGGAAATCCACGCATTTTGCCAATGCCACAACAGGCCAGGGCGAAGTTTGGCAATTGACAGCGGGATTGGATATGCATATAATCAATCTTGGCACTCTCTGATTTTCAATATACCTGTCGTTTAGCGAGCCGTTATGGGAGATCTGCCTGGATGGAACCGTCGCTTTGCCGCAATGCCGGTACGGCCAGACTGCGGGGATGATCTTTTTTGCTCACGCTTTCCCGGTGCGCATCCATTCCATTGCCGCGGCCTGTCCGGCATGCATGACCTGGCGGGCTGTCACTGGCCGCTCAGAGACTCAGATATACGATGAACCGGTGCCTTTTCCCGGATGCAATTCACCTGGACACGGTGCCACAGTTGGCATTCGGGGTATGCTTTTTAAAGGCACGGACTGGTGAGGGGCTGATGCCTTAGCAGGACAATGTGCCTGCGGTCCGGAAACGGATTTGAATTTTATCACAGAGGAGGATGATCTTTGAAAAACTGTCTGTCAAGGATAACTGTCATCATCCTTCTGTCTGTGATTTTCCTGTTCGGCGGGTCTGCATCTGCAGAGATTGTTTCCATCCTGTCCAACGGCACAAGAATCCGTGAAAAGCCGGATGCGTCAAGTGAGATGGTTGACTCGCTGGATCGTGGAGATACTGTGGAGGTTATAGAATCCGTTGACAATGATAACGGTGAGACGTGGTTTAAAGTTGAATACGGAGAGGATGGAAAGCTGACGGGTTATGTCAGATCCGACCTTGTTACAAAGGGCAGAATCCGGTTCCGGACGCCGCATCTTGACCTGATTGACAAGCTCGAACTCCCGAAGAGGGACAAGCAGTACTATCTCTATCCGACACTCGTAGAGTTCCGGCAGAACCGGCGGTTTGCAGTGTTCAGCGGTCCTGGCAGGGACTACATTCGTGGTCAGGAGATCGCGGTCGTTTCCACGAACGGCAAGATTCAGGTTTTCGGTTACGAGAATAACTGGGTACTGGTCCAGTATTCCATTATGGGCATGCGACTCCGTATCGGCTATATTGATGCTAAGCATCTGCCGGAGCAGTATCTTGACAAGGATGGAAAGATCATCCCGGGGTCAATCCCCGAGCTCGACTTTGCGTACAGAGGCGTGACAATAAAGGAAGACACGGATATAACGGATGATCCGCTGCTCTCGCAGCAGGCGCTGGTCCGGGTAAAGGAAGGCACGCAGCTGTGGTTTCTCGGGTATCTTGAGGGCTGGGCGTATGTCGAGTATATCCATCGCGAGAAGAGCGGAAATGTAACGAAGGTGAGAGGCTTTGTCAAAACCAGCCTGCTGAGTGTCAACAAATAAGCATAACAGCGGCAGAGCTGTTGTAGCCATATTCAGGACCTGAGAATAATACCTGATAAGGGCTTTTGAGTCAGGCATGTCATGGAAGACAGAACGAACTGGTAGCTGAGAAGCCAAAGCCCAAAATCGGACTTTGCCGGATCCGGCATGATGATGAGAAAAACCAAATTATGCCATGCCTGAATTGAAAATCCCATTTGGATGGAACCTGTGACGCTTTGTAAAGCACACTGCCCGGATCTTAAATCGCTGACCGAGTGCCAGGACGTGGCACCTGGAGATGCAATCCCCAGGGTCTCGCTGACAAAGGGCTATCTGGCAGGGCCTGATGGAAGTCCTCAAAAGATTCCTTTTGAGGCAATATGCGCTGATTATCTGTAGAAAGCCAGGTCACGATTGACAGTGACCTGGCTTTACTCATCTGGTTGAGATGAAAAACCGGAGCAGCATTTATGGTCAAACACGGGTCCAGTCATGCGGAAACGGATTCAGAGTAGAAATGAGCGCCAAGGTGTTCGCGCTG